>JACPBO010000034.1 GCA_016180285.1 Candidatus Woesearchaeota archaeon | reverse complement strand
TGGCAGTTTCCAAGCACTAGAGGGAGCTAATTGTTTCTTTAATTTATTTTTTTACCATTTCAATAGAAATGGAGTCAACTCACAAGAGTTGACTTAACCGCTGCAAAGCTTAAAATTAGAAATTCTTAAATAATGGAATATTTATTTAAAAAGAATTCGCTAAAACCTCTAATTCCTCAAGCTAGTTATCGGATTCGGCATCCTTCCGCCCCTCATGATAAAATCCTTGGAGCTGAACTTATTGACATCCATCACAGGAGCTTCTCCCAGCAATCCGCCAAACTTAACATAATCGCCTGCTTTCCTGCCGGGGACAGGGATAACTCTTACTGCAGTTGTCTTATTGTTCACAACTCCAATTGAAAGCTCGTCTGCGATTATCGCGCTTATTGTTTCAGCAGGAGTGTCGCCAGGAATTGCAAACATATCCAGGCCAACAGAGCATACAGCAGTCAATGCTTCTAATTTATCAAGCGATAAAGCCTTTGATTTTACTGCTTCTATCATTCCCAAATCTTCGCTTACAGGAATAAAAGTCCCGCTCAGACCGCCAACATTGCCGCTTGCCATTGCGCCGCCTTTCTTGACAGCATCAATAAGCAAAGCAAGGGCAGCTGTGCTGCCGTGCGCTCCTATTCTTTCAATGCCCATTGCTTCAACTATTTTTGCAACAGAATCGCCTACTGCAGTTGTTGAGGCAAGCGAAATGTCAACAATGCCGAATGGAACCTTCATTTTGCCTGCTAGTTCTCTTCCAATTAATTCGCCCGCTCTTGTTATTTTGAATGCCGTCCTTTTTATGACTTCAGAAAGCTGCGTCAAATCGCACTTTTTATTGTCTTCAACAATGCTTCTCACAACTCCTGGCCCGCTTATTCCGATGTTAAGCGAAAAATCAGGCTCGCCTATGCCATGAAACGCGCCTGCCATAAATGGATTGTCTTCAGGAGCATTTGCAAAAACAACAAGCTTTGCGCAGCCAACTCCATTCTCGCTCTTTGCAGCAATTTCCCTGATTATCGCTCCAAGCTTTATTGCAGCATTCATGTTCATTCCAGAAACTGTTGAGGCAATATTAAGGAAGGAGCACACCCTTTTTGTCCTTGACAGCGCATCAGGCAGCGAGTCAATCAAAGCTTCATCCGCTTTTGTCATTCCTTTCTGCACCAAAGCGCCAAAGCCCCCAATAAAATCTATTTCAGCATCAGCTGCAGCTTTATCAAGTGTTTCAGCCATCTTCAAGTAATTTTCTTTTGTCGGATATTGCTCCGCAAGCAAAGAAACAGGCGTTACAGAAATGCGCTTGTTGACAATAGGGATGCCGTATTTTGATTCCAGCTCCTTTGCATTTTTCACAAGAAGATTTGCATTTTTCACAATCTTTTCATAAACATTTTTTAAAAATAAGTCGAAATTTGTATTGATGCAATCTTTCAAATTTATTCCAAGCGTCACAGCCCTTATATCAAAATTATGGTGCAGGGTCATGCTTGCTGTTTCAAAAATTTCATCAACAGTTATGGTCATATTTTACACCCTGTGCATTGCCTTGAATATATTTTCATGCTGCACCTGAATCTTCAGGCCCATCTCTTCTCCAATCTTATCCAAGCCCGCTCTTACTTCATCAACGCTTATCTTAGAATCAGTTATATCCGCAAGCAAAGTCATGACAAAATAGCCGCTAATGACTTTCTGGCTTATATCTTCAATATTGACGCTGTTTTTATACAGGAAGCCGGATATATTCGCTATAATGCCCTTTTTGTCAGATCCAATAACTGTGATGAAGCAAAGCTCTTTCATAAAATCACCCTCCAAGAATTAAGTTTTTATTGCTGTGTTTATTAATTTTTCCTAAGATGGGATAAATCAGGTTCTGTACCTGTATAAATTCAAAAACCCGTCCACCTGGTTTCTTATAAGGCTGACATCGCCGAGCAGGTTCTTTTTGAATTCATCAACATACTGCTTTAAAAAGAACTTGTCAAACAGCGTCCTTATGAAAAAGAACATTGGCTTCTGCTCCCACCTGTTCTCGTAATCCGTTGTAAGATAGCCGTAGAAAACAATCTTTAATGAACCCTGGTTTAATTTGACCTTAACGCCGTTCTTCTCAACCTCAACTTCTTTGAGGTTTTCAATTATTATGCGCATCCATATTTCATTCTTTGCGTAATCTGTCACTTTCTTCCAGGGCATCATCTCAACTTCAATGAATTTGCCTTCAGGAGTAACCTTTTCAGAGTTTTTGATTTCCCTCTTGTCATAGCCCTTTTCCCTGAAAAAAGCATCAATAAGCCTGTAAAGCTCCTTAACGCTGAACAGCCCCTCATAGCCAACTTTGTTTTCAACCAGCAATTCTCTTTCAGCCATTTACCTCACCACATATCAGCATAAGTATCGCTTAATGTTTCCATCTCCAGATGTTCTTTTATTTCACTATGCAGCTTCATGGCAATATACATCAGCCTGTCACCCCATACTGCGCTCCCTATCTTGTCCCTTGTCATGAAAAAGTACTGATCCATAAATTTTCTTACATTCTCCAAAAACTTTGAGCCAGTCCATCTTTTCTGCCAATCCCACTCCATCGTGCCCCACACTTCAATATAAACCCTTGCCCTGATCATTTTCTTCTTCTTGCCGTCTTTAATAATTTCCACTTCTTTCATCTCATAGAAATGCATATAAGTCAAAATCCAATATTTCACATAATCATTCATCTTTCTCCAGCCAAACCATTCAAACTCCTCTTCTGCTCCTGCAGGGCTGGGCACTTTATGCTTGTATGTGGGCTCTTCAAAATAATAGTTTCTGTCAACATACCATCTATGCATGAGCCTGTAAAGGCCGTCCAAATCAACAATTCCGACCTTTTTTATTTTATAATGAGGAGTTTCCCATTGCGTATCTTCAGACATATTATAAATCTAAATTGATTAGTTTATATAATTTATGTTTTTATACGTCGCCCAGCCCGCCAGTTGGAAAATATGTGCCCATTTCTTCAGGCTCAGGATACCATCTCTTTAATTTAAGATAGCTCTTTACAGCATCCTGCAGCCTATATGCTTCCCTGTAAAGCTCTAATTTCAATGTTTCAGCTTCTTCTTTAAACACCCTTCCCCTGAAAATATTTCATCTCAACTTCGCCTGAATTTGTCTTGAATTTCTGGCCTTGGTGCATTACTTCAATGTCTTTTAAAAGAATTATGTGAAAGTCTATTCTTATCTGCCACTGAAAAAATTTGCTGACTCCATGTGGCGCTCTTCCACGAAAAGGGTCCTTCTCAAACCTCCAGAAAATCCATAGCTCTGTTCCGCCCTGCGCAGCCTCATTCTGCAGATATGTTTTTTCAGGAAAATCCTCATCTCTCTTAGCCCACTCCTCTTCCACCAGCCATTCATACATCATGATGTAAAGGCTCTTCATATGAAAGACATCTTTGTGCTTTATTCGCCAGTAGGCGGCATTCATTATTTCGTTTGCTGGTTTGACCTTGGCCATATCTATCAGATAATGAAGCAATACCTTTATTAAGTTTTCTTTTTTTAAATCTCCTCGCTTTAAAATAGTTACAAAATCGAAAGATTTAATTTAAGGCAGTGCAGTCATCAAAGCAGTCTGCTGTTATACTTGTCCTGTTTCCTTTGCCTTCCATGAACAGATTGAGCTTTCCGCCAACAGGCTTTACGCAGAGGAAATAAGGATAAGAAATTAAACTGCAGAACTTCCTTTTTATCGTGAGAATAAACTACCAAACGATTATCTTCAGCCCTACAATGTTTTCGAAATGTTCTTTGTTCTTGGTGATAAGCATCTCTTTATTTTTTAAAACTATTGCCGCAATAAGCACATCAATTATGCCAACCATTTTGCCTTCTTTAATTAGATCTGCAGAGATTTTACCAGAAATCTGAGGATGATAACCCAGATAAGGCAAAATTTCTATATCTTTTATAAGCTCATCAACCTGCTTCATATTTTGCTCTGGTTTGCTGGATCTGCAAACACCCTCCACTAGCTCATGTATGTTAAAAACAGTGGTTCTTAAATGCTCATCGGGGCCAATTTCTTCAAATTTTTTGACAGCATCCTTGTTTTTTCTCAACAAACCTACGAGAAAATCTGTATCCAGAACTACCATTTAAATACCTGCATTTCTTCCGATATCTTTATGCCTTCTTTTCAAGATGTCGTTAAATATGCCGTCCATTTCCTTTACATTCTCCCAAACCCCAATTAACTTTTCCATAAATGCCTTCTTTTTCAAGTGATCATGTATCACAACTGTAACCTTTGTATTTTCCTCTAGCTTGATATCATTTACAGGCAGTATCTTCCCGTTTTTGTATATGCCTTCTACTTCAGTTGCCATTTTGATTCACCTTGTTTTGAGTAAGTTATTTAACTATTTAAACCTTTCCATATCTTTACTCTCAAATGGTTACAAAACCGAAAGATTTAATAAATCTTATTTTATCTCATTCAAAAATTCTTCCCTGGTTATTTTAGCCTGCTTTAAGATGCTGATCAAAGTTCCTATTTTTATTTGATCTTTTTTTGGTACAACAACCAATAATGTTATTCCCTCCTCTTCTTTATGCAAAGAAATATGAGAGCCCTTTTGTCTCACTATAGAAAAGCCTTTCTTGGATAACAGTTTTAATACTTTATCTGAAGAAACCAATGGCAGCTTCATCTTATGCAGCTACCTTT
Source organism: Candidatus Woesearchaeota archaeon (assembly GCA_016180285.1). NCBI lineage: Archaea > Nanobdellati > Candidatus Woesearchaeota > Candidatus Woesearchaeota archaeon. The sequence goes on along the minus strand of JACPBO010000034.1, from coordinate 19,869 downwards.
ACTGGAATTTCTGTTTTGAATATTTTTGGGACAGAAATACCCTCTTCAACATCTTTTTTAGTTAGACCCAATTTTTCAAGAATCTCATCCATGATTCCCAATTCTTTAGCACTCTCAAAATATAGCTCAACAGCTTCTTTAATATTTTTTACAGCTTCGTCTATTGTTTCTCCCTGGCTGGCTACATCTAAGTCTGTGCAAACAACAGAATAGCCGCCTTCTGGCTCTTCCTTGATCGCTACATTAAGCAATATTTGGTTTTCCATACTCATAGTAAGCTATTCTCATATTTAAACCTTTCCATATATTCACTTCCAAATGGTAAAAAACCGAAAGATTTAAATAAAAGTTCTTCTTGTAATTATTACTTATTAGTGGTATACTATATGAATGAGGTCATATCGTATGCCGCATAATTATATCAATGCGCTATAACAAAGATGACTTAAAATGTGTTAAAAGTAGAAAAGAATAAAAGTCATAAAAACTAGCTTTGTATGTAATGTCATATAATCGTCTTTAAAAATCAAATAAATATTATGTATCAACAAAAAGTCCAAATAACGGTCACTTAGATAGGATTTAAACTTAAGGGATTGAAAAATGAAACAATATGAAAAAAATATTATAAAGGATTTCTCAGAATGGTCTCCAAAATGTACACACCCTGGTGCAGGAAGTCTTGATCAAGAAAAAAGAAATAAGAAATATAGGCAATTAATAATTAGTTTGCTTAATTTAAAGAAAGGAGATAAAATCTTGGATATAGGATGCGGAACTGGAGATTTGCTTATAGATTTAGACAATAAATACAAGAATAGATTAAACTTAACAGGTATAGACATTACACCAAACTTCATCAAAGTTGCAAGAGAAAGGGTGAAGAATAGAAAAAAGATCAGAATATCAAATATGTCGCTAAATAATTTAAGATTTGGAAATAATTTGTTTGACTATGTCTTCGCAATTAGGTTACTGCACCATATTAACAATCCAAAAAAGAAGATAAAAGAGATCAATAAGGTCCTAAAAGATAAAGGCATTTTTGTTATATTTGATTGGTGTGGAGATTATAAGGTTGTGAAAAAATGGGACAAAGAACTAAGAAAAAAAGAGAGTTCTCACCAAAAGTTTTATACTTCTGAAGAAGCAAAAAAGATATTAAGAAAATCGGGCTTTTTTATTATAAACATTATTAAAAAAAGATATTTCATGATAATAATATCTGAGAATTTCTAAGAGTTGGCTGTCATGAGGCTCCTGTTATGGCAATACAAATACCTTTTTCTTAAACTTAAATCCACGAGTCCTACCAAATTTTTGTTTTCGGTGTAATTTTGGAGTTGATATAGAATTATCAATCTTCGAGGCGAAGCCGAATGTAAATGTGCGTAGCACCGGAGGTCTAAGAGTTCTTTCCATTGAGCGAACGCGATACATTAAGAACAAGTTATCAAGGGGGCAATTTGATTATCTCAAAAGCGAAGCTTCTTTTATTAACATATTTAGGTTCCATTCAGATACGTAAACTTCTTATTTTTCACCAACAAAGAAAAAGTCTTGAGAATTATTTATATATTCCTGTAATTCGGCATATTCTATTTGTATTTTAATGAACTCTTCTTCATTCTTGAGATTATTCATTTCGTATTTATCCATAAGATTAAAAATACCTAATACTTTTTTTATTTTAAAACCATTTTGAGTAAGGGAATTTCTTAACTCATCCAATGTAAACTCATGACTTATATGGCCTTTCATTTGTCCACCCCAAACAATATATCTATCTCCTGTTTTCATATTCTTTCTAAATGATTCATAATTGCCTTCTTTAAGCTCATGGGATTTACAATATATCAACCTATTATTTACTGTTGCCATCAATAATCCTCCTTTTTTGAGGATTCTATGTGCTTCTTGCATGGCTTCATTATAGTCTCCACAATAATCTAATATGGCATTTATCATTAATACAACATCAAATGACTCATCTTTAAATTCAGCCATATTAGTAATCGAATTTTTAATAAATTCTATATTTGAGTAAGATTTTAATTTATTTTTTGCTTTGTTTAACATCTCTTTAGATAGTTCTGTTAATACAATATTATGGCCTTTTTTTAATAGTGGTTCAGAAAACCTACCAGTACCTCCACCTGCATCTAGAATTTTGAGTATTTTGTTTTTTTGGAGATTGTCTATAATGAAATGTTCAACTATTCGATCACATACTCTATCGTCGTGATCGGAGTAATTAACTGCTACTTTATCGTAAAATGATTCTACTTCTTTTACCATTCTGCATACTTGTTATTTTTTAATTTATAAATGTATCTCAAATTTTATCTAATATGGCTTTTGAAATATTACAAATATTCTCTTCTAAGTTTAAGGATGAAGCATTGAAAGGTTTTAGTACATCCAATAACCATTGACTGTAAGTATCATCTTTAAGTTTATTATGAATTTCTTCAGGAGAATCTGTTAGGTAAACACACTTTTGATTGCCTTTGAGATATGAGGTAGGTCTATCAGGCACTTCAGAGTACCAAATCATTTTAAAGGGATTGTCACTTATTTTTCTAGAAAGATCAAGAATTATTCTATCAAATGGTGCTTCACTCGTTGGTCCAAGTTTATAATCAACTCCAAGAAGTTCGGCTAGATAAGTTGCTTCTGCAACCTCTAGAGGAGCATATAATGCATTAAAAGAACCATTATTCTTTCTAATACTCCTCAAGATTGTAAGTTTTTGTTTTTCTGGATCTCTGCAAAAGTCTAAAAACATATGCCTCTTTTACAAAGTAAAAGGCACTATGACTAAAGGATTGGAACTCCCCCATTATAAAAGAAAAGGAATAAATTCTTAACTTTACATGCTCTTAAGGGTAGTTGTGTTTTATGAATATCAAAAAGGAGGCTCGCCATGTTTATGTAGATTTTTTAGTTATCTTCACTCTTTAATGGTTACAAAACCGAAAGATTTAAGTCCAGCAGTGCAGTCATCTATGCAGTCTGCTGTTATTCTTGTCCTGTTGCCTTTGCCTTCCATAAAAAGATTCAATTTCCCGGCTCTTGGCTTAACGCATAAAAACGCTGTTTTTCACAGCAGGATAGCTGTCAAGCAGGCTTTTATCTGCCCTGCCCAAATCAACAAATATTGCTTTGTCTATGCAGCCTATTGGAATCGCATTCTTCTTTAGCAAAGTTTCTTTTTTATCAGCTATATTTCTCTATAATCATGTTTCCTAGGCACTATTCTCAAAAAATCTATATTGCTGCCATTCATCTCGTAGATTATCCTGAAATTGCTAACATGAATCGACCAAAAAGGATTTCCTTTGAGTTTTTTCCCGATTGGCGCTCTGTTTTCAAGCTCTAAAGTTTTATCTATGATTTGTTTTCTTATTATTTTGTCTTTAACAATCTTTTCCAGATCTTCATAGAAAGAAGGCTTATAATTAAGAATGAACATTCTATATCAGTTTCTTGGCTTTATCCAAAAAGTCTTTTTTGCTCATTGACTTTTCTGTTCTAGCCTCTTCTATCAGTTGCAGTTCTTCTCCTGAAACATCTTCAGTTAGATTATTTTCTACTAGTTTCTTGTAAAATTGAAGTTCTACATATTCCTCTCTCGGTACGCAGATGGTTGCTTCCATTTTGATTCACCTTGTTTGGAGTAAGTTATTTAACTATTTAAACCTTTCTATCCTCACTCCTAAATGGTTACAAAACCGAAAGATTTAATTTAAGGCAGTGCAGTCATCAGCACAGTCTGCTTCTATCCTTGTCCTGTTGCCTTTGCCTTCCATTTGCTTTTCTAACATAACTTGATGTAGTTTTTCATTTCAAATTCAAGTTTTTCTTTAGTGGAGCTAATTATTCTAGAAACATTAAATGATTCTATTGCATACTCAATTGTTTTGCTGGCGGATTTGATTCCTAAAAAACGCCCGCCGCCTCCCAAAAGCACACTCCCAAGCAACCCATCTATACAGGAGCTTATGAATAAAAGTCTGCCTAGTGGTTGTTCATATTTATCTTCGGTGTACCACACCCCTATTTTTTTACCATATACCTCTTTGTATTTTTTCAGGTACATTTCTGCTCTTTTCACACCTCCCAAAAAAGGGATTGTTTGTGGATGTTCTAAAGCGTAATCAACGCTTATTACTTCAGACGGAGCATCAGTTATTTTATCATAATCCACTACCCAAACCAATCTATTTCCTTGTAAATCTGCCACGCCATCTAATTTAACTAGCCTATCGAATTCCTGTTGGGGAACTCTTCCAGCATGATTAATCAATCCCAAATCTATTGCCCGTCTTATGTTTTCTTGTTCACAAAAGTAATTAGGAATATGTGCATAAACAACAACTACACTATCCTTGTTTGTTCTTCCTGTAACCTTAATGCTTGGTGTACAATACCATATCTTCCATAATCTAGCATCTTCATCAGCATTTATTCTTAAGTCAACTATAGAAGGCATAAATAGAGGCGCATATGCTTTAGATTTACATTTTAACATAGCTTTATCTGTATTAATATCATAGAATTCATTGCCTTCTAAGATGATTGCACCAATGCAGTTAGTTAATCCATTATTCATTTATGCCTTTTTTGTTTGATATTATTATGCTTGCCACTTCTCTTGGCAATATTCTGGGAAATGGTACTACATGAGTATTATGATCGCCAAAATTTGTGCTCGTCAATAAGAGAGGCCTAACTGAAGTGTTATCTTGGTATTCTATGGAAACCTGACCGCATTGAATTCTCGAATCTGAACCAGGAAATGCTCGAAAACAAAATGTTGAATTTGTAGATCTTTGGGTTAATCTAACACCCTCTAAGGTTGCTGATCCTAGTAATGACTCAGAAATTTGAATAAGTTGTTGATAAGTCAGTATTCTTAGTATAGCCTCTTTTTCAGAACATTCATAACCAAGAAAACGAATAACATTCTCATGTTCCTTAAATGTTAATTTGTAACTGTCGATTTCTTCTCTAGTAATATGCTCTATATCATATTGATCAATATTAAAAAGTTCTGATTCCACCATCATATCTACAACAGAATTCATGCCGACCTCTTTTATTAATTCTCTAAAATTAGCAGAATATTGTTCTGTTTTTTCAACAGGTACGTCATTGGCGAGTTGAGAGCATCTATTATCAATAACAAGATGAAAATTACACCCAATGGGATAAATTTCTTCTATTCTATCTGTGGCTTTCTTTATTTGATATAATATGAGTAATTCCCCCAGGCCAACATCAAAACATAATTCTGGCTTATGAAAGTCTAAACTTGCATGATAACCTCCGCCAACATCATAAAAAAATTGGATTGGCTTGTTTTGACTGATTGCCAAAGAGATGTTTTTAACTATGCCGGATTTATATTTTTCAGATAATTTCTTGCTTAAATAACAAAATTCTCTTGAAGTTAGGATTGAGAATGCTTTTTCCTCTAATTCCTTTTCTTCGATCATGAATTTTTTATAGTCAGTTTTAGGTTTGAAAGTGGACATAACCTGCTCTAGATAAGATTCCGCAACAGAATAGTCTAACTTTTGGTTTATATTTTTGAGTCCTGGCAAATTTCACACACCCTTTCCTTCAATATCCAGTTCTCTTTTTTTATGAAAATTAATTCTACAGAATTTATAGATGTTATTTTTTCAATGCCACCAATAATCTTCTCCTGAAACTCTTTAGTTCTTCTTTCTTCCAAATCATATAAAAAAATAGAAGCCTTTTCATCTGAAGTTTTCTCATCAACTTGCATATAGAATTCTATTGTATTTGGTGGTCTATTTATTAGATTTACAATTTTTGGGATGTTACTTTTTAGATAATCTGCTTTTTCCTGACTTTTTACCAAAAAAAATAGTCGCGGCATTATTTTCACCTCTTATTTTTAAAACCAACGCAAGTTATCCCTTTCTTTCTTGCATCATCGTTGAAATGCAAGTCTTCAATCAATTTTTCAACTTCAACACATGTGCTTAATGTGATGTTTTTTGTTTTTGCTGCTTTTTTAAATTTTTTTAGTTCCTCTTTTATGATTTCTTTGTCCGCATAATAACGTTTAACTTTTTTACCTCCTGGCAGAGTCCATTCTATGCTTTCTGAAGTTTCATTACCGTAGATTTTTTTCAATATGTTTCCGTAACCTCGTAATTGTTTACATAGCCGTTCAAGGCACATTTCTGATAATTTCAATAAATGCACTGAAATGTGGTCTACTTCAATATCAGCATACCTATCAATGACTGATTGTGTATATCCTTCAATAGAAAATGGAAGGAAAGGCGCAGCAATGCCTGCTGTTTGGATTCCATTCTCTGCACAAAATTTTCCAAACGCCATTCTTTCCTCAATAGGTGGCGTGTTCGGCTCAAGAATTGCCCTATATTCCTCATTTGGCAAACCAGCAGAGATTATAATCTGAACAAGATCTTTTGCTTGAATCAATTTTTCTTGAACATCTTTTCGCGGAATGCCTGATTTTGTTAAAATGTAAAATTCTGTTCTGGCCTTAATGAAAACATCGAACATTCGTTGTGTAACGCCAGAGTCTATTAAAGCATTGCAAAAGGCATCGCTCTTTGGCGTAAAATTAAATATTAAGCCATTTGTATTTCTGTTCTCAGCAATAAACTGTTCGAGGTACTTCGGATAATCCATGAATACTTTTACAGGCATATGTCGTAATTCGCTTTCTTGGCCATACATAGAACAATACGTGCAACCAAAATCACAGCCTATTGCAGGATTTACTTCATATACTTTAAAACAGCCAGCTGTTTGTCGAAGCGAGGTTATAGCTTCCTTTCCCTGATCGCCAAATACAGGCACATAATCTGCTTCTTTATTTATCGATCTCATGGTATCTCTGCCCCCATTCACATTTTACTCAGTAATCAATTTAGCTATTTAAACCTTTCCATATATTCACTCTCAAATGGTTACAAAACCGAAAGATTTAAATATAAGGCAGTATTTGTAATAGATACTTTATTGATTTAAAACAAATTTACAAGGAGGCAATAAAAATGAACAGACTTTATAAAGGATTTTTAGGTTTAATTGGTGGTTTAAGTTTGGGATATGCGGTAACAACAACTGCTGTCAAAGCAGAAAGCAATGGCGGGGACTTTCCAAATGGAGTTGATGTTTTAAGTGTGGCTGGTGAAGATTCTGGAACTATGGATACCGGAGTAGGGAAAACCATTGACAAGCAATTTGAAGAAAATGGATTGATGGGCATTGTAGGGGGAGTATTATCTTTTCCTTTCCGTGTTATACCGGAAACTCTTTATGGCTTGACAAATAAGCTTGAAGACTGGGATAATTACAAGACAAAAGGCGTATTAAAAATAGGCGAATATGTCATAGGAACAGTCATCGACGAAGCAAAAGGAGCATGGGAAAATAAATTAGAGACCATTGCAACAGTAGGAACTGGAATCGTCATTAAGAACTCCAATAATGGCGGAGCAGCAAATAAGAGTGGTGGATCTGGCGGCGGTATTTAACTTTTTATTTTTCTTATTTTCACCAATTTCTATTTAATTAATTTTAAAATCATTGCAATAGGCAAAAACACATGTACTAATATATTTGTTATCTATTTTTCAGTCAACTCTTCCAAAACAAATCTGTATTTCTTTCCTATTGTCAGGCTTTCTGCATACAAGCCATTATCGTCCTCAAACATTCTCCATACCGGCTTGTCATCCTTGTTGAAAGTGATGTCGCCTGTCTTGAACTCTGTAGCTTTGATTGCTCCTGCTACCTGCAGTTTTTCTGTTGGGTTTGCAGTTCCAACACCTAAATTACCATTAGCTGTTAATCTCATTTTCTCAACTGCATTGGTCCTAAAAGTAAAATCATTATTGTCACCAGTTCCAAACCCATAAGCGCCGCCATAGAGATAAATGTAGCCTCCGTCAACCCTGATTGCTTCTGTTCCTGATGGAGTCTTTGCAACCCTAAGCACAACTTCATCCCCGCCTACGACGTGCAACTTATTGCCGGGACTTGTTGTTCCAATGCCAATGCTGCCTGTGCTGTAATAAACACTAGAGCCGCTTGTTGTCCACTGACTGCTGCCTCCGGAAGGCCATGATGTTCTGCAATCAGTTCCAATGCATAACCCAGTTCCCTTGATATTGCCGGCAACCTCTAATTTTTCTGTTGGGCTTACAGTTCCAATGCCTAAATTGCCGTTTCTTGCTATCCTCATCTTCTCTATTTTGTTTACCCTAAAAGTAAACTCACTATTGTCTCCAGTCCCAAATCCGTAATCGCCGCCATAAAGATAGATGTATCCTCCTTCCACGCTGACGGCTTCAGTGCCGCTTGGATACTTCTGCACCCGCAGTACAACCTCATCACCGCCAACAACATGCAGCTTATTACCGGGGCTGGTTGTTCCTATCCCTATTCTGTTAGCCAATAAATCCTGGCTGACATCCAAGTTTCCGGCCTTAAAAATGATGTCTCCTGCGCTGATCAGCAATGCTGAGGCCAGCATTAAAATGGCTACAAACAATATTTTTATTTTGTTTTTCATGTTTGATGTTTTTTTCATTTTTATTGCCTCCAAATATTTTTATTAACCTGTACTTAATGTTCCTTTAAGGAGTATATTGCCTGATTCATCAATAAATGCAACTACTTGGTCATTGCCATCTTTTATTATGAAATTGTAATCTGTTGGGATTAAACTGTTTTGTTTTTCAAATAAAGTGCCACGAATATACATCTTGCCGTTAATTAAGTCTATTATTGCAACATCATTGCCGTTTCTGTTTTGAAATCTGAATTCATCATTGTTTGTTGCCGTATAACCTGAGATTTGCTGTAAGGTTCCTTTTAGCCATAAATTACCCAAAACATCAAATCTGGCTACAGCATTGCCAAAGTTGTCTTTGAGGCTGAATTGTTCTATAGTCATATTTTGATATATGGTGCTGGCAGGGGCATGCACAGGGCTTCCGCTATAGAGGAACAAGATATTGTGATATTTTGAGACTAATTTGATTATATTGCCAATGCTGTCATAATTGTATGTAATGTTGAATTCTTCTTCTGTAATCTTTGAAACATTTTGCGGAATGCTACTTTTATTTTCAACATAAATCCGCGTATCATCATAATAGCTCGTTTGTGTATCGGCATGATAACTGAACCATGCTGAAACTTTATCGCAATAAATCGAATTGCTTGTATGACAATCCTTGTGCAATATAGCTGTGCCATTTATCCAAATGCTACAATCCCCGACATTGGTAGCAGAGTTGCTTAAGTTTACTTGGAATTTAATCTGCCACCATTTGTCCTGACACCCATAAACGCCTAAATCAATGGAATTGGAGCCATCATAAAAATACCACTTGTTATTTGCATCACAGCTAAATTCATAACATTTTCCCTGCAAAGGATAACTTGAAGCATCTGAAAATCCATAATACCAATTGCCCCTTGGAAGTATTTTTGTTTCTAGTGTTATGACTCCTGCATTTTGAGCTGTAAAATTCATATAAGTATCGTAAAGGTTTCCACCGGATCTGCTGACTGCCAAGGAATAACTTCCATTTACCGGAGTTGGCGAAGCGCTTGAAAGGCTTGCTGACAACATTCCGCCTTTGAACCAATTTGCTAAGCTATTGCTTGTTTCAAAATCAGATTGAAATAATTGGGATGATGATGTGCTTGTTAATGATGCTGTGCCAGAATAACTTTCAGCACCAGTTAACCTATCTAATTCATCATACCGGAATGAACTTGTTTTATTATGCACATAATCTGCTATTTTAACTACGTTGCCAATATAATCATAGCTATAAGACAAATCTTGAATATTGCTTGTAGTTAACCTTGCCAACCTATGATTATTTTGATCATATTGAAAATTAGTTGTTAAACCATTATTGTAAACTTTTTGTATGGGCTGGTCCAGTTCATTGTAGTCTATGTCTGACAGGATGTTGTTGATTGACTTAAGCTGGCCTTGCGCATCATAAGAATAGCTTATTGTGGAACTATCTGGCAAGGTTTTTGATATAAGCCTGTCCATTGCATCATAAGAGTAAGATGTGCTGAATGTTGTTCCGTCGATTATTTTTTGCTCGCTTACGAGCCTCATTCTTTGGTTATAATTAAAGCTTGCATCCAATACTGGCGAACTTATTCTTGAAATTGCTCCGATTGTTCCAGAATCATAATAATAATTTATTGTTTCAGCAGGTGCGCTCTTTATAGTTAACCTGTCTAGCTCATCATACTGCAATGAGATTGAATTGCCTTTGCTGTCTGTTTGGCTGATCAGATTGCCGTTTTGGTCATATCTGTAGCTCCATGTTCCCAAATCAGGATCCTGAAGCTGGGTTTTTCTGCCAAGGGAATCATAAGCATATTTTATCTTGTTGTTTTTGCTATCTGTTATTTCCTTCAGATTGCCTAATGAGTCATAAGCGTAATATGTTGTATATATCTCACCATTATTGTACTCTTTGACAAATATTATATTGCCGTATGCATCATAAGCAAAGTCTTTCCTGTTGCTGTTTTCGTCATAAATGTAAGTATTCCAATGATCATATGTTGTTGTTTTGGCTGTATTGTCTGGGTTTGTTATTTTGGTTATCCTGCTTAATGTGCCATAAGTGTAGCTTATCTTTTTAGCATCAGTTGAAGGCGAAGTGTAGCCTGCGCTGGAAAGATAAGGATTTGTTTCTTCTTTCAATCTTAGCATTGAATCGTATGTTTTGTCCTGCGTGATTAGCTGCGAAGAGTCAGATTCTTTTTTAGTCTGAACAATATTTCCGAAGCCGTCATAATAATTGTAAGCGTCATATGTTTTTGATGTTCCGCTTTCCTCCCTTTGCATAACTTTTGTTTCTTCAGGAGCTGTTCCGTCAATGCTGTACTGGATCTGTGTTGTAGGATAAGTTGAGCTGTCATAAGGCAGTATTTCTTTTGTTTTTCTTCCGAATACATCATACACATATTCTGTTTTGTAGCTGTTTGGATCAGTAAAAGATAATAAGTTTCCTGTTCCTGCATCATAGCTGTAGCTGGCTTGATGGCCTTTTGCATTTGTGGCTTTTGTTAAGAATGTGTTTGTAGAATCATAGCTGTAAGATGTTGTATAGCCTCTCGGATTTGTATAGCTTACAACATTTCCGTATTGATCATAGCTGTAGCTTTCCAGTAAATTTGACCCTGTATTCAGCCAGTCTGTCCTGTATGTCAGATCGCCTTTGCTTGGAGCTTGGTCATAATCCTTATTGTCATATCTGAACCAGCTTTCAGAAACTTTGTTTTGATTGTTATCCAGCAGATATGTGTGCTTTGGATTGCCGATGATCCAGTCATTTGTGTTGTAAAGGTATTCATTGTAAATGTATTTTTCATCACCTGTTGTTGAAGTATCTCCTAAATAAAATGTTTTTATGATGTTGCCGTAAGAATCGTAGCTGAATTCTGTTTTTACTGTTTTCGGATTGGCTGAATTGCCCTCATAAGTGTAGTCTGTGGTTGAAGCTAATTTTACAGAGTAATAGCCTCCTTTGTCTTCTGATGCGATTTCATTTTCAGCTTTTTTGTAAGGATTGTTATTTTTATCGAATATTTCACTTTTGTATTCAAGACCCTTGCTTGCTTTATCCTGGTTGAACCAATGCTTTGCAACAGTTCCGTCTGGCAATGTTTCCTGCACATAATTGAAGCCGCGGAATTCCTTATCATTTGGCTCGTATAAGCCTCCAGAATAATCATAGCTCGTTGTTGAGATTATCTGGCTGCTGCTCAGGCCATTGTTCTGTGTTATTGAGCTTACAACCCATCCGCTGAATCCAAGATCGTTTATGCCGTCGCCATGTGTGCTGTCTAACTCGGCTATTTTTTTATAGTCAAGTGTAATAGTGCCTCCAAGCCCGTTTTTTATTGCTGTCAAAAGATATGCTTTTGCAGCATTGTTTGTGTATGTTTTTCTGTTGCTCGAATCAGTGGCTTTTATCAGGTCAGGCATTCCGTCTCCATTGATGTCGTCTATTGCAGAGCCAATGCCTTTTAATGTTATGTCGCTTGGAATTGTCCAGCTATTATCCTGAGCCCAGCCTTTGCCTGTGTTGATCCAGACTGTTCTTGTCGAACCGTCGCTTTTTACAATGTCAGGGAGGCTGTCGCCGTTTATGTCTACAAGAATAGTGCCTGTATCTTCGCCATTATTTGTAAATGAAATTCCAGATGGGATAAGCCAGCTATCATCTTGCAGCCATCCTTTTCCTGTATTGACCCACGTTATTCTTGTTGAGCCGTCTCCCTTAATCAGATCAGGCAGGCCATCACCATTGACATCAGCTATTCTTACGCCCCTGTCTTTCCTGTCAGATAAGCTGATGAAATGCATATCAGACGGAAGAGTCCAGCTAGCATCTTCATTCCAGGCAGTTCCTGTGTTTATCCAAGTTCTTCTCTCAGCATCTGTGCCTTTCATCACGTCTGTCTTTCCATCACTATTGACATCTACTGCTCTTACACCCGTATCTTGATAATCATAAGGTGAAAAGGTGCATTGCTGATTGGCATATTGCATCGAGGTATCATATTGTGTAACCCTGTAATTTCCATAACCAAAATAATCATTATCTTTAACCATAGAACTTGAGCATCCTGGTTCGTTGTCATCAAGAGCGTCCCATAAGTTGCCGTTATAGTCCTTATAAATGCCCAAAACTACAAAAGCGCTTGTTCTTTCACTGGCACAACCATACCCGCATTGCGATTTACCCCAGTTGCTGCATGATCCATATGAGGGTGCGCAGTAAATTGTATACGTGCCTGCTTCATCACAAATCACATAATTGAAGCCATCCCAATCTCCTGCATTTGAGCCGCTTTGGTCTGGAACAGTATCGGTGTCGTATTTTGAAAGGTATCTGTAACGCCAATATGAATTATCTGCATAACCGATATAGCCATTTGAACCATCGCCAGGGACTGTTTGCAGCCATGTGGATGAAGTCTTGCTTCCTGCAAAACCAATTCCTGCATATGCGTCAAGGTCTCTTCCAGTACAATCTCGGTCATAATCGCCAGAATAATAAGCATCGTCCGTGTACAGGTCATAACATTCAGAATCGTCACTTTGCGTTTTTGAGCTGCCTGTATATTCAAACTTATAGCATTTGTTTGCTTGCGGATAAAAATAAGTTCCAGTATCCTCCTCATCATAGTCATTATCATTCCATTCAGGATATGTTGTGTCTGTAAAAACAACTGTTCCTGCGCCAGAACATAAAGCAACCATACAAGTTCTTGTGCAAGTAGTTCCAGAGCAACTTATACCTCCATCAGTATAACCTGAAGGGCAATAAGAAGGCGTGCATGATGTTGTTACAACATTTCTTTCTGTAAAGCTGATGCCAGCAGGCATTGAAGTGCTGCCTTGAACCCAGCCATTTCCTTTATTGAAAACTAACCTGCCGACACCGGCTGAACCGCCAAGCATCTGCAGCATATCTGCCCTCGTATCGCCGTTTATGTCTACGAGCCTGACACCTTGGTCCTGCCCCAAGTCATTTACAAAGCCTTCTGAAATAGGATTGCTCTGTGTTTGCTTTGAACTCCATCCATTTTTACTGTTCATCCAGTATTCAAAATTTCCTGAATTGTACATTTTTGAGATATCGCTGAAGCCGTCTCCGTTTATGTCTAAAATTCTGACTCCCATATCTTTATCGCTTCCAAAATAAGCTTCAGAAGGCACAGCCCAAGAGATGCTTTCAGCCCATCCTGTATTAGGAACATTATATTCAAATCCAACAGGCGGCAGTTCTGAAACGCCATCGCTGCCTTGCTGCCTTATCTTTTTCAGGAATTTTTTGTAATCTATTGTGTCATAATCGAAGATATATTTTCTCACAAGCTTGTTACTGTTTTTTACTTCTATGTTATTCAATAAGGCAGTTTGTTTTATTTTTGTCCCGTATGAATAGCCGTCAAAACCATTTTGGGCATTGAAATTATAATTAAACATAATTGTATTTGCACCATTATTGTAAGTTATAGTGTTTAGGTATGTTGCTTGGTCAGGCGAAGGATTTTCAAGATAATTATAGCTTATTGTATTGCCGTGCGTGTCTGTTTCCGAGTCAAGATGCCATGCGCTTACATAGCTTTCCTGATTTGAAACAAGCTCTGAGTCTGCATTATATCCGAACCTGTAGGTTGTTCCGTCTTTTGCCTTGACTGTCCAATATTCGCCTTTCTGATTGCTTCCACCAGTTTCTTTCTTAATGTATAGGTAGCTTTCGATTTCTGTGTGGTATCTGTTTTCTGAGGGAACATAAACTAATTCTAAATTCATTCCATTTAAATGCAGGATAAACTTGTCATCAGATGTGTCGGATCTTGTGTATTTTATATCGCGGTAGATGAAATCTTGGCTTAAGCCCCAACCGCTTCCCAAGATGCCTCTTGATCCTGATTGATGGTGGTTGTAGCTTAGCGTTATGCTTGGTTCCAAGCCATTGACTCCTGGCGGAACTTCAAGGCCGAAGCTGTAAGTTGCAGAGCCTGTAAATAAGTCAGTGTAATACTGGCCTTTTGGCTCGAATTTGTTTAATGTGTTTGCAATTGAGATGCCTTTTTGAGCATTGCTAATCACAGTTGGCTGAGTAGCAGATGCTATGCTTGCTGATGTGATTTCCGCAACTGCTTGAGTTTGAACTTCGCTGCCAAATATGCTGAAATCAAAAGCGCCAGTATTTTCTTCAGTAGTTGTTAGAGGAGGGTCGGTGCCATCTGAATAATGCACAATATCGGTGACCTCATTATTAAGATCGTTGGCTTTTTCAACAGCAGCTGTTTCCTGTGCGAAAGAGACCGATGTAGATACAACTAACAAAATTACGAGGATTGCAAATATTCTGTTTATGCTAATTTTTAGTTTCATTTTTGGATTTTTATATATTTGCGATAAACAAAAACAGCTTTTGTTCCTTTTATAAAATAAAACAAAAAGAAAATATGTACTGCTATTCCCGATATTACTACACTATATTTTTCTACACTAAAATTGCTAATAAACGGCATTATAAATAAAGAAAGTGTATCTATCACATAAATTATCAATAAGGCTATTGCACAAAATCTGTTCTTGAAGTAAATACCTATGCTCAACAGCAAAATAATTACTGCGCCAAATGTGTTAATAATCTGTGCTGTAATGTCCAAAGGACCAAATAACAAAGGCGTTACAAAAAATGTAGCAACTAAAGTTAAGATGGCTATGAAGATCCCTAAATAACTGGTTCCTTTTATAATCTCGACAACTTCATCCTTTCTGATTCTGAAGCTAACCAGATCTCTCATTTTCCACTTGTCTTTATCTTTTATCGTTTTATTTTGCATTTTCTAGTTTTTTTATTTTTTCTAATGCTTCTTCAATAACTTGCCTTAGTCTATCATCTCCTATCAAAACATCATATCCTGCCCTTTTTTCTTATTTGGCTCGTAAATATCAAGATATCCCCACAAGTTTTCAATTATATTGAATTCTTTGGCATTTTGAGGTTTCAAAGTCTCATCATAGAGATATTTGCTAAATGCTTTGTAAAATTCATTACCTATTAAGCTACCTTTCAAATATTTTTCCAATAATTCTTTGAATGTTTGCAAGTAGTGGCTCATTTTAATCTGAATTTCTTCATTTGTTCTTTGCTTAATTGTTTTTCTTTTTTCTCAACATATTGTTTTTGTTTATCTAAAAATATTACAAAATCGTGGTGGTTTATACATATAGTCCATTGAAAAGATTCATCAAAAACATAAATATCGCCTAGCCCTGTTTCACCTAAAATATAGTTCAGATTCTTATATTCAAAAACCGCTATCCTAATGTCATCAGTCACAGGCAACATTAAGAAAATTTTATGTTGATGTAAAAAATTAAATTTTTCAATAAGTTTACTTACAACATCAATGCTTTTTTTAGGTTCTACCAATTCAGAAAATATTTCAGAATCATCATTAAAAACGTCCCAATACATGCTCAAATCCCAATCTTTCTCAGAACCGTGCTTTAGAAAAGATTTAACAAATTTTTTCCTTAATTTCAGAGATTTGTTTTTATTCAAAATGGATATACCTTTAATTTTTTCTCTTTCCACCCATATTTTTAATTCATCATTCCTTCTTACGAGATGTCTTCCGACTCTCATGAATTTTATTTTATTTGTCATTTTAATCATTCCCATAAATATTTTTCATACTCATCCAGATTTCTCACCGCTTTAGGATTTATATCTAAAATGTTGTGGCCCCTGATTCCTTCACCGATATTTCGTTTTCCAGCAGTTTCCCAACCAACATGAGGTTTAACAGGACCTTGGTTTATGTGACCTACATCTACATTGACCTTAGCACCTTCAGCATTTTTCCATTCAACTGGCAATTCTTTTCCATTTTTTCCAAGCTCTATTCGCGATACGTCACGTTTTTGGTCAATTCCTGTTTTTTTGAACGCGTCATCTAGTGCGCCTTTAACATTATCGCCATACGCCATATCATTGGCCGTTCTTGTGTATTTTCTTCCATTTTTTCCAATGTCCACTATTTTACCGCCCTCTTTCATTGTTTTAACAGCATCGTTCGCTTTATCGGCGGCTTTGAATAATTTTTTAACATCTTTTACCTTGTCGGCGGCTCTTACAACCTTCACAACATCATCAGTCTTTGAAGCAACTTTTATCGCTAATCCAGCGCCAGTTACAAATGGAATAAAAAGAGCAGCTACATCGGCTCCTAAAGCACCCCAATTGGTTAAGGATTTTGGTTTCCATATTATGTCCCAAATATCCCACCCTATAAAACCAACATCCAAAAACGTATCCACAATATTTCCACTCGGATCCGTATACTTCACCGGATTATTTCTAGCATAAGAATATCTATTCAGTGACTGCGGATCATAAACATTTTGGATTACTATGTCTGGCTGCGTGAACTTCATCAATGCAGGAGAATAGTATCTTGCCCCATAATAATAAAGACCAGTTGGATCTTTTTCCTTGCCTGTGAATGTAAATCTGCTCTCGCCGCCTTCGAGGACAGCTCCAAATGGCTCGTAGCTTGTTTCCTCAACAACATCCCCATTCTGATCAGTTACAATATTTGTGCTTCCAAGATGGTCGGGATGATAGTAATATTTCTTTCCATCCGGATCCTGCCTTGCGATTAACTGGCCGTTACTATAATGATATTTTGTATCAAATGTTCCAGAGCTGTTTACAACCCTTATGAAATTCTCATCAACATAATACGTAATTGTTGCTTCTTCATCATAAGTTATTTTTTTTATTCTGTCTCCATTATAGTCATAGGCATATTCTTCAAGAATTCTGCCGTTTTGGTTGTTTTCCCTTACTCTTGCCAGTTGATTAAAGGAATTGTACTCGTAGTATTTGTCTGTATCCTGGATTAAGTTTCCATTTGCATCATAAGAAAGGCTGAAAGAGGTTTCTATAGAGACAGCTACAGGCAGCATTAAAACCAGGCTTATCAACAACAGGCTGATCAGTTTTTTGAACGTTTTGCCCACCTGTTTTGGACTCAATAGGGTTTGACTATTTAAATGTTTTGCTTTTGTAACTGTTGAGAAGTAAAATGAACGACTTAGGGGTTATGCCACGAACCAACAACATCCATGGATTGTTCTACATAAACAAGATTCATATGGTCATCTGTTCCCCAGTATTTTAGAGTGAATTTCTCTGATGAATAAGACGTATAAAAGTTATCACTCCATGTATAAGCTCCATTTGCATTGATTCTATAATTGACTGTTGCTGAATTACAACCCCCACTTTGAAAACATAATTGTCCTTGTGTTAATGTAACACCAACACCCTTAGTTTCCATAAAGGTTCTTGTATGATAATAATAATGATAAGGGTTATTAAATTGGTAATTGATGTTACTGAATCCCAAACTCAACTCCGCAACTGCATTTGCACAGCTACCACCAGAACATGTCTGCCCAGTGCCGCAACTACCGCAATTCAAATTTGCAGTACCGCTGCAGCCATCTGACCAACTGCCGCAGTTATAGCCAAGAGAAGAGCAACTCTGAGGAGTGCATGTTTGCTGTGTTACACAACCCCCATTCCCATCGCATGTTCCTCCTGTGCATGGTGTTGTTGCCGGATAATTTGCTATGCTTCCAAGAGTTGTTCCTGTGCAGCCAGCTATATATTGGCATTGGCTTGGATTCAATGTTTGCGAGGATGCTATTGTTGGAGAAGAACAGATGCAAGAGGTGCATGTGCCAGGGGCAGTGCAGGAATCATAGCAGTTAGGATAGCCGTAATAATTGCACACGTTGCCAGAAAGGCTGTAATAGTTATTAGACGAGCAGTCTCTTGTTCCGCAAGAACTCACTAATAATGTGCAGGCTGGCCACTGGCCATTTGAGCATGTTTGAATGCCAGTACAGGGAGTAGCTCCGCATTCATGGCTTACAGTGCCTGTGCAATCGCAGCCATCATTATTAAGGTTATCGCAGTTGTCATCAATATCATTATTGCAATTCTCTGCCTGATTAGGATGAATATTTGCATTATTGTCATTACAGTCTGCAATGCTCTGCCTTTCTTTGCAATCTGAAGGGCGGCTGCAGCCAGTGGCTATTCCTGAAATGCTATCTGCCCTATATGCATCTCCATCATTATCTGCATTATAGCAGTCATATGTATTCTGTGCATCTGCTCCATCGCAATTCTGGTCTATTCCATCGCATGGACTGTCTGTTTTTCCAGAGTTAATTGAATTGTCATTGTCATTGCAGTCCTCCCCGGAAGGGCAATTTCTTCCATAGCCATCTAAATCATTATCTAAGCAAGCTCCGCTGTCAAGAACCCTTACTGTCATTCCAGCTGGAACCGAATTAGCAGAGTCTGATGCTGTGAATGAAACTTCTGTTTCTGTTACAGGATTGCTTCCGCTTACTGTTGCTTCATTATTTGAGGTATATGCGCTTACATAACTATTTCCAAGTGCATTATAAGTTAAAACACTATTATCAGGATCCTTAAAATACTCATCAAGATTTATAGAAAGAGGAGGGTCGCCTAAAAACAATGTTGTATAAGGCAGCTCTTTCGAAAGATACGGTCCATAATTCGGAGCACTCAATATTCCCATTCCTGATATCAGCTCTTTGCAGTAATCCGACAGTTCGATCTTCAAAATATAAGTTATTGTTTCTTCCTTGCCTTTATTCATTTCATTGAAATGCCACATTATAAGAGGATCTGCCTTTATTTTGTAATAATCAGGAAGAACGCTTTCAAGATAGGCATTAAGGTCGTCAATGCATTCCTTCGGCATATACTCGATATATTTTACATTATCCAATTTATCTTTTGCATTTATTGTTATTTCAACCTTTGTAAAGTTCTCCTTGAATCTGCAGAACTTTCTTTTGACTTCAATCTTATCTGATGCTTCTGTTACAGTTTCGCCTATTGAAGCAGCATCAGTCTTAATCTTCTCAACATCTTTGGCAGTCACAACAGCAGCAGTGCAGTCATCAATGCAGTCTGCTGTTATCCTTGTCCTGTTTCCTTTGCCTTCCATAAACAGATTCAATTTACCAGCCCTTGGCTTGACGCATAAAAAGTAAGGATAGCCCGCCTCAATATTCCCTGCTTCAAAAGATTTCACTATCCTGTCTCCTTTAAGAAGAAAAACATTTGCCTTAGACCCTTCAACGCTGTTTTTCACAGCAGGATAGCTGTCAAGCAGGCTTTTATCTGCCCTGCCCAAATCAACAAATATTGCTTT
>JACPBO010000033.1 GCA_016180285.1 Candidatus Woesearchaeota archaeon | reverse complement strand
CCTGGCCGACTTCTAATACTCCAAGAGCCGCAGGGATAGGGAAAATATAGGCAATTCCGACAACTGTTATGACAAGGAATAAGACATAGAAGGAAGCGTCAAAGCCAAACATAAGCAATGCAATCTTATATTCCAGAAACATGCATGTCCATAAAAACAAGGAGAGAAGCAAAGTCAAAATCAGGGTTTTAGTTTTGTGCTTGAAAAACTTCGTTATATGGCCTTCCATGTCCAATATTGTCTTCTCTATTTTTAGGATATGCTTGTATTTTATTTTATTAAAGCCAAGAATCCTGAACAGCTCGCTGAAAAATCCCAAGCCGCGCGCAAGCCTGTAATAAAGAACGCTCAGGAAAACAATAAGAAGCACTACGCTGAAAGACATCACAATTTCCGCCTTTCTTGGCAATGCGAATTTCATTAAAAATAGAATCAATCCGACAAAGGCAAAGAATGCATTAACGCTTAATTCAAGCGATTTGTCTATGACAGCAGATGCCAATGCTTTGGAATATTTTATGCCGTGCCTGCATAATAGATATGCCTTCACAGGCTCTCCGCCGACCTGCGCGCTTGGCGTCAAGTAGCTCGTTGCAAACCCTGAAAAGCCTATTGGCAGCAATTTCAGCAGGCTTATTCTGAAGCCATGTGCTTTTAGTATGATCTTCAGCCTGTACTGTATGCCTATGAATATTGCAATAGAAAAGATCAAGTAAGGAACCAAATAAAAGTAATTTGCCTTTTTGAATGTTTCAGCAACATTTCCCAAGCCCAGCTGAAAGAATACAGATGTGAATAATGCAATGCCGATCAATGTCGAGATTATAATCCATTTTTTCATATTTAAAAGCGGACCTGGAGAGACTTTCGCATTTGTTTCGAACTCTCGACCTACAGCTTAGGGGGCTGCCGCGCTATTTGTCCAACATTGAAGTTACCAGACTGCGCTACAGGTCCACAAGCGATATTATTAGTAAAGGTTTTAAATAGTTTTTGATTATTTATGATTATGTACAGAATAAAGCAGATTCCTGAGGATTTCATTGTAAAGGAGATAGGCGGTATTAGGGGGAGTGATAAAGGGGAATATGGCGTTTTTTTATTGAAAAAAATAAATTGCTCAACTCCTGAAGCAATAGATATTATTTCTAACGCATTAACCATAAAAAATAAAGGCATAGGCTATGCTGGGAATAAGGATAAAAAGGCAATAACAGAACAGCATATTTCGATAATGGTTTTTAATGATGCTTTTTTAAATAAAATCAAGAATTTAAGAATAAAGAATATTGAACTAACGTTCATTGGATATTCTGATCAGCCGGTTTCATTAGGTGATTTGGAGGGCAATAGTTTCGAGATTGCTGTCAGGAATCTGGATAAGAAGGACTTAAGCATTTTTTTGAAAAATACAAAAATGATGAAGAGCAATAAATTAAAAATACCAAATTATTACGGCGAGCAGAGATTCTCAAAAAACAACATTGAGGCGGGGAAATTGATTCTTAAGAATAAGGTTAAAGAAGCAATTGATTTGATTGTTGAAAATGACGCTTTTCTGAAAGAAAAAATAAATGGTTTTTTGGAGAGCAACAAAAACAACTACAACGCTGCATTAAAGATCATTCCAAAACGGGTTTTAAGATTGTACATTCATTCCTATCAGAGCTTTTTATGGAATAATGCTGTTTCAGAATTTTTAAAAATGTACAAAAATAAAAAAAGCCTTAAGATACCGCTAATAGGATTTGGCTTGGATCTTGATACTGTTAAAAATTCAAAACTGAAAAAAATAATTGAAAAAAACCTGGAAAAGGAAAAAATAACGCCAAGGGATTTTGTTTTGAAATCCCTGCCTGAGCTTAGCTCAGAAGGCGGATTGAGGGATTTGTTTATGAAAATGAAGGGCTTTAAAATAATCAAGAAAGAAAAGGATGATCTGAATAAAAATAAAGAAAAAATAACAGTAAAATTCAGACTTCCAAAAGGAAGCTATGCGACTGTTGCAGTTGATTTCCTGTTCAAAAAACAATAAACTATTTAAACAATAATCATAAAGACAAACAAATAACAAAATGGAATTAAGAAAAGACTATTTACTGGACAGATGGGTTATAATAACTGAAGGCAGAAAAAGAAGGCCCAGGGAATTTAAGAGAATTGTAAGAATTGAGCCTCAGAAGGCATGCCCGTTCTGCCCTGGCCATGAAAACCTCTCTCCGCCTGAAATCTACAGGGTGACAAAAGACGGGAAATGGAGCGTAAGGGTTATCCCGAACAAATACCCTGCTGTGAGCAAGGTTGGATCGCCGCGCATCACATCGCATGGATTTTTTGAAAGAACTTCTGCTTACGGCTCCCATGAAATTGTAATTGAGACACCGCTTCACACAAAGCAGCTGTCAGAACTTTCAATAGAAGACCAAAAAGAAGTGTTTAAAGTATATGCATTAAGAGTAAAAGAGCTGCTGAAGGACCCGAAAGCAAAATACGTTGTTGTTTTCAAGAACGAGGGAAAAGAAGGCGGCGCTTCGCTGCAGCATTCCCATGCGCAGCTTATTTCGTATCCTTTGGTTCCAACGCTTGTGAGAGAAGAGCTGCTGGCATTTGGCGCTTATATGGACAAAAATTACGGCTGCCCGTACTGCAAGATAATCAAGCAGGAAAGGCTTTCTCCGAGATTCATAAAAGAAAACAGCTCATTTGTTGCATTTGCGCCTTATGCATCGCGCTTCAATTATGAAGCATGGATCTTTCCGAAGAAGCACTTTAAGACCTTTACAGATTTTTCAGAGCATGATTTCCACGAGCTTGCAGAAATAATAAACTTCATTCTGGACAGGGTAATGAGGGTGACAGACTCCTATAACCTGTATTTCCATTATGCGCCTGAAAACCATGACTTCCATTTCCATGTTGAGATCGCCCCAAGAATCGCATACTGGGCAGGGTTTGAATTCTCAACAAATGACGTGATGAACACAATAAGCCCGGAGAAGGCAGCGAAGTTTTACAGGAATGCAAAATAAGGAAAATTAAATGATTCTTAAGAATTTTCAATAATAAACCCTGAAACCAAGCTCAGCATCTTCTCAAAATGCTCTGGATTTGTATATCTGTGGTCTGCGCCTTTAATGATTTCAAGCTTGCAGTTTTTGATCAATTTTGCAGTCTTTATACTTTGTTCTATAGGAACAGACTCGTCTTTATCACCATGGACAATTAAAGTCGGGATTTTGATCTTTTTGGCAGCTTCATAGCCGCTTACAGTTTTAGCATCTTCAAAAAAAGAATAATTCAGCCTGAATTTGTTTCCTTTGCTATTTGTGTAATAAATAAACCCTTGTTTCTTCCAAACATTTAAAGGATATTTGCTTATTTGAGCAATAATTTCTCTAAGGTAATCTGATACAGGAGACTTTAGTGCCAACACATATAAATCGTTCGTCTTTGATGCCGCTAATAGGCTCGCCATGCCGCCAAAACTTGATCCCATAAGGCCTATTTTCTTATAGCCTTTTTGCTTCAAAAACTTTATTGCATTTAAAACATCATCTACAGCTTCAGAAATTGTTACATCTTCAAATTTTCCTTCGCTTTCCCCATGGCCATAAAAATCAAATCTAAATGTAGAAATGCCTTTTTCATTAAGAATTTTCTCTAATTCAACAAATGTCTTACTATCTTTGCTTGAACTAAACCCATGGCATAAAATTATGATTGGCCTGTCTTTGCTGGCTGTCGGGTTTGACAGTATTCCGCAAAGCTTGTTTCCTTTGCTGTTTTCAAAAAATAATTTTTCCTGCATGATCATTCATTCCAAAACACAAACAACATTTTCAAATATCTCTTCCGGGGTTTTCTCTGCGTTTATTTCTTCCAGCAGATCTTTGCCGGAGTAATATAATATTAACGGAGCTGTCAGCTCGTTATATGTCTTTAATCTCTGCTTTATAACTTCCGGCTTGTCATCATCCCTTAAATAAAGCTTGCCCCCGCATTTGTCGCAGATTCCATCTTTCTTTGGCGGCATGTTTTCAAGATGGTAAATATTGCCGCATTTGCTACATGTCCTTCTTCCGCTTAATCTCTTTATTATTGTTTTCTCAGATGCTTCAAAATCAATAACAATATCAATTTTGGCTATTTTATCCAGCGCTTCGGCCTGCGGAATAGTCCTTGGAAAGCCATCTAGAATAAATCCGTTTTTGCAGTCTGTTTTTTTCAGCCTATCTGCAAGCATATCGATAACCAAATTATCAGGAACAAGCTTGCCTGCGTCCATATATTTTTTAGCTTCTTTTCCCAGTGATGTGCCTTTTGCGATGTTCATCCTGAGAAGATCGCCGGTTGAAACCTGAGGAATACCATATTTAGAAGAGATCATCTTTGCGATCGTTCCCTTTCCTATGCCTGGCGGACCCAGTAAAATTATTTTCATTTTTGCACCAAAGCCTACTGCATCTTCTTTGCTTTTCTTAAATTTGATCTAAAGCCTCCGGGGAGATTTGCACTCCCGACCTGCTGATGGCTTGCATGGATACAAGTCAGCCGCAATAGCTACTATGCTACGGAGGCATAACGCAAGAATTTATTATTTCATTTATAAGGTTTTTGCTTGGGCCAATCAATTTAAACACTAAAAATTCCACCATTCTTTGAATGGTGGTTTACTCCGTAAACCACAGGTCAATATGTGGAATTTTGGTGTGCTCAAAAACCACCTGATTTTGTGGATCGCAGCGACATGCCACCCATCTGTGATGGGTGGTTTTTGACATCTATTATTTCACTTCTTCCTCGAACTTCACTATCTCTATCACTCCAACAACCTTTTTGCGGGTATCGAATATAGGAGAAGAAGTAATCTGAGCAGAACGCTTTTTGAAAAAATTGCAGATCGGGTGGTATTTTGAGCGGTGCACCTTGCCGTTTCTAAGAGTCTGCAATGCAGGGCAGTCCTTGGTTAGCCTGCCATTGTTAAAAACTTCATAGCACATTTTTCCCTTTATGCTCTTTAATTTGCCGTTTATCTTTTCAATCAAGTTATTGACCCAGACAATCTCGCCTTTCTCATTTAGGACAATCACCCCTTCACCTATGAGATCCAGCATCCTTTTCGCATTTTCATCATAATTTTCGCTGTTAAATATTCCCAGAAGAGGAGACTTTTCCACAAACCACACCTTTGCCATGCCTATGCGCTTGAAATTCAGCATTCTTTCAGAGCAGAGTATTGCAAGGTACTTGGTTATTGTCACCCTGTTGATGCCCAGCTTTTCTGCAATCTCAGTGGAAGAGCACATTTCGTTGTTTTTTATAAACTCAAGAATCCTGTTTTTCGTTTCCAGACTAACCATGAGCATATAATGCTCGATTTATATATAAAGATTATCATTATTGATTATCTATATTCTACGATAGAAATGTTTAAATAGTTGTTTACCTATATCGTTATACGTTATTGATAATCAATATATTGGGCGGTGGCAAGATGAGCTATGCAAAGAAGGAGCTGGGAAAGAAGGGACTTCTAAGTTCATTTTTGAGGTTGCTTTACAGTAAAAAATACAAAATAAACGAAGCGCCAGGAAAAAGCGCGATTCAGACAAGGCTTCCGACGTTTTTGTGAGGCGGTAGAAATGGGCATTAAGGAAAAAATAGTTGACATCAAAAAATTGGCAGAATTTCTGAAATTGAACCTTACAAAGCACGATTATCCTGATTTTGCGAGGCATTTCAAGAAGTTAAAAAAGCGCAGGGGGTGATAGAATGAAAGTCGACGACTGGTTTGATGACGAAGATGATATGGACACATATAATATGTTTGAGGAAAGAAGAGAAGAAGATGAGCTTGATGACTGGGAAGAAGGGTTTATGGAAGGGTACGGGAAAGCTTAACAAATAAACCCAAAACTTTATATTTAAGCTGCTTTCTTTTCTGCATCATGGATTATAAAGAAGAAATAACAAAGATCCTGAAAAAGGAAATTAAAGCTGAAGTTAGTTTAGAGATTCCTCCTGACAATTCTATTGGCGATTACGCCTTTCCATGCTTTTCATTATCTAAAATTTACAGGAAAAACCCGGTTGAAATAGCAAATGAATTAAGATCAAAGCTAGAAAAAGAAAAAATCTCCTTTATTGAAAAAGTTGAAGCGAAAGGCCCTTATGTTAATTTTTTCATAAATAAGAAATTTCTTGCTGAAGAGGCAATTAAGATAAATCAGGACTTTGGGCGGTGCAGCGCAAAAAGAAAAATAATGGTGGAGTTCTCGCAGGCAAACACGCACAAGGCATTTCATGTAGGGCACATAAGAGCAACTAGTTTCGGCGAGAGCTTGGCAAGGGTTTTAGAGTTTTCAGGCAACGATGTAATAAGGGCAAATTATCAGGGAGATACAGGGATGCATGTGGCGAAATGGATATGGTGCTATAAAAAATACCATTCTAAAGAAAAATTAAGCAAAGAAGAATCATGGATTGCCTCAGTTTATGTTGATGCTGTAAAAAGGCTGGCTGAAAACGAGTCTCTCCAGGAAGAAGTAAATGGAGTCAATAAGGCGCTGGAAGAAGAAAAAGATAATGAACTGACGGCTTTATGGAAAAAAACAAGAGACTATAGCCTGGAGGCATTCGAAAAAATTTACAGGGAACTCAATACACATTTTGACAGATATTATTTTGAAAGAGAAGTGGAAAAAAGAGGAAAAGAGATAGCGCAAGAACTGGTCAAAAAAGGAATAGCAAAGATAAGCGACGGCGCAACAATCGTAGACCTGGAAAAATATGATCTTGGCATCTGGGTTTTGCTTAGAAGCGACGGAACTGTCTTGTATTCTGCAAAAGACCTTGCATTGGCAGAAAAGAAATTCAAAGATGCAAAAATAAGCAGAAGCATCACTGTTGTAGGCACAGCGCAGTCATTGCATACATTTCAGATACTGAAAACACTGGAGCTGATGAAATTCCCTTATGTCAAAGATTACAGATTCGTTTATTTCTCTGAAGTTCGGCTGCCTACAGGGAAAATGTCTTCCCGCACTGGGGAGAATATCCTCTATTCAGATTTCAAGAAAGAGATAACTGATTATGCTGAAAAAGAAATTAAAAAACGATTCCCAGGTATAACTGCCGCTGAAACAGGGAAGAGAGCATTGGCGATCTCAATAGCAGCTGTAAAATACACCATGCTTAAACAGGACCCAAACAAAAACATAGTTTTTGATAAAGAAGAGGCATTAAACTTTGAAGGGGACACGGGGCCTTATCTGCAGTACAGCTATGCCCGCGCATCTTCAATCCTGAGAAAAGCCAAAAAGGCAGCAAAAGTAAAGATAGAAATCCCGAAGATCCAGGAAAAGGAATTTGGGCTTGTAAAAGCTCTTTTGGAATTCCCAAAACAAGTTGAAAGATCAGCCCAGCAGCTAGATCCGAGCCATATAGCCAATTATTCTTTCAGGCTTGCCCAGTTATTCAGCGAATTTTACCATGCCTGCCCTGTTATTGGAAGCGAAGAAGAAGCATTCAGGCTGAAGCTTGTTGAAGCATTCAGGGTTGTCATAAAACAGGCTCTTTATCTGCTAGGAATTGACGTCTTAGAACGAATGTAGATTAATAATCTTTAAATAAACCGCTTCATTTGCCTTGATTATGGACGGCAACAGATTATTGGACGAGTATATGTGCTACCTTAGAAGATTGAAAGATGGGCTTAACCTGAATGACGTGTTCTATGCAAGAAAAACAAGGCATGAGCTGCGTTTTAAAGAGCTTCAATTTAATATTCCCCTTCTGGCTGAAGGAAAGAATAGAAAAGACTTCATACGTTTAGAAAATGGCGAGATTTTTTATTATGAAATCCGTCAGCTAGATAATACATTTATCGCTATTTTGTGCAGAAAGTCTTCAGAAAGCAACAATCCTGGGAAAAGCAGCCGTTACAATGACGTCAAAACTTACAGGGCAATTACAAATTCAGAAAATCCTGAAAAAATCAACCCATTTTTGTTTAAAAACCCAAAAATATTGACGATAGATGACGCAATCAAAAGAATAGAACTTCTGAGAAGATAGTTTTTTAAATAATATTGCATTTCTTCACATAATGAAACTAATCAAAATCCCCTCTTCGCAGGGAGGGCTGGGAAAGTCAGACGGATCAGAGCTTGCTCCAGATGAAGTTATAAAACAGGCCCGTGACCTGTTTTTGAATGAAAATGCCGAGCTGCCTGTCTTTGAAATAGATGAAGTCAAGGTTGCAAGCTCCAATCTGGAGGAAACAAACAAAAACATATTCAATAAGGCAATGGATATCTTCGCAAAAAATGAAAAAGCAGCATTTATTGGCGGAGACCACTCAATAACTTACCCTATTGCAAGGGCGTTCTCGAATACATTTAACAAGAATCCGGGCATCATAATATTTGATGCGCATCCTGATGCAGAGGACTATTTCATGCCGCCGACTCAGGAGGACTTGCTGCCTGCGATGATACATGAGAATTTAATAAAAGCAGCTAATATAATCCTAGTCGGCATTAGAAACTGGCACAGCAATGAGCTCGAATTCTTAAAAAAGAACAAAATAAGATTCTTTAACATGAAGGAAATAACTGAAGAAGGCCTGCATGAAAGCTGCGAAGCAGTAATGTCGATAGCAAAAAACTTTGATGCCCTGTATATCTCCATAGACATAGATGCTGTTGATCCGGCTTTTGCACCTGGAACAGGCTATATTGAGCCAGGCGGCTTGACTTCAAGAGAACTGATTTATTTTCTACAAAGGCTGAAATTCCTAAAAAACATTAAAGCCCTCGATATATCTGAAATAAACCCGAAAAAAGACATTAACAGCATGACCTCGAAGCTTGGGGCAAAGATTTGCGTTGAGATGAGCTGATTAGTTGTAAAGTAAATGTTCGGTACAAACATCATCAAACCATGATGTTTTAAGTTAAGTGATATAAAAAATAGAAAAGATCAAGCAGATGAATCGTAATACTTGTAAAAGATAAAGTCCCAAAAATCTTTTTTTGACTGCAAGAAAGACCTAAATTCGTGTATTGTTTTGAAGACTGTTTTAGGAACTTTTGCTTCTTTTATTGTGCCTAATAATTTGGAGTCATTACTGACGAAAATCATCAAATTGCCACCTAAATATAAACTAAAGAGTAATGTGTAAAACTCTCTGTCATCTGGATTTTTTTCGGACATCCCGATGAATGTTGCGGATTCAAAATAATTTTCAAAATAAGCTCTCAGTTCACCATGGTCTTTAACTTGAGCATATATGCTATTATATATTTTTGGAATGGTGACTATTTTCTTACAATTCCCCCTCCACGTAAGAAATTCAATTATTAATTGGCCACATTCCAATAAATCAAGGTCATCGCTTGATAAAGCACGAAATATGGAATCATCAGAAACAATTACATCTTCGCTATCCATATATTACATCCCCTTATCTTATCCCTGCTTCCCTCAGTAATCTACTGAATTTTTTTCCAGGAGATTCTGCACCCATATCTTTAATTTCTATAAATGCGGGATTCTCTCTTTCCACTCTTATCTCTACAAATCCATTGGTGTCATAGATTCCCTTATCCAACCTAACTTCTTCTGGCAAGTCCCCTTTTCTAACTACATTTATGCTTTCAATTTTTCTTATATTTTCCATCGCAGCTCACCTCTTGATAAAGTTAGTTTATCTCTCTTTTTTACAATCTTATCTCTATACTGGGATTATTATGTATTACGTATAGTGTACCTTATTTAAATAACTTTCGATTTTTTTATTTTGTAGCTATTTAATAGTAGAAACTGATATAAAACCGCAATATTTAAATACTCGCCATTTATACCTTAGTATAAGAGGGGAATTCTGGTTAAAATGGACAAAAATGAAAACATAATGAAAACTGGAACAACAACAGTCGGCATACTCTGCAAAGACGGGATTGTTCTTGCAGCAGACAAAAGAGCAACAGCAGGCTACTTGATAGCCAGCAAAAAGACAGAAAAAATACATAAAGTTACAGATAATATTGCAGTTACAATGGCCGGAACAGCCTCAGATGCCCAATTGCTCATAAGATATGCCCAATCAGAGCTTAGGCTTAAAAAGATAAGAACAGGAAAAGAAGCTACTGTAAAAGAGGCTGCAAACCTTTTCTCACGCTTAGTTTACTCAAATATAAGGAAAATGAGCATGATTCCAGGAGTTTCCCATTTTGTGATGGGTGGCAAGGATGAAGGC
>JACPBO010000032.1 GCA_016180285.1 Candidatus Woesearchaeota archaeon | reverse complement strand
GCATGCCTAACTTTTTAACAAAGTTTATATAGTGATTAGTAAGTTCCTAATTACATACTAAAATGTTTGGAGCATTAAAAAGGTATTTTAAATCAAACCCCGTATGCGCTACTCTAACTACAATAGCATCTTCTAGTGCTTTATTAATATCGCTAGATCATTTACTTGCTTCTCATCAAATGGGAGTTAGACCTAATAATGGTGTTTTAAAATATGCTAGTTTAACTGTTATTTGTGCAACAGCCAGTCTAGTTTCAAACCACCTGCGATACAGAATAGTTGCGAAGTCCATTGAAAAAGAGGGGTTTACCTATGAAATTTTATCTAAGAAATGGTCTAGAAAATTTGCAAAAATTTATGCTGAAGAACAGGATAGATTTGACGAGTATCGTTGTTCATTACAAACGTCAGGGCCATGGTGGACTGATGGCGGTGTATTATACTAATTAATGTTTCTTATTTTACTTCTTTTTGCCCCTTTGGCTTTCGTAGATCTTCTCAACAACCTTAATATTTGCTATCTCATCAACTGGCTTTTCAGGCCTGTATCTCAAAACTCTGGGGAATCTCAAGGCATATCCGCTCGCATAAGTCGGGCTTCTCTGTATCTCTTCATAGCCAACTTCAATCACAATCTGCGGCTTTATAGCAACTTCCTTGCCTTTCTGGGAAATTATCAGTGGCTTAAGAATCTTTGTCAGCTGCTCAAAAGTTACTCCTTCTTCCTCTTTTTCCTTCATCCCGGTGCTTACCTTGCCGATTTCAATCAGCTTCCCGTCTTTCTCGCATGCAACTGTATAGCTGCTCAGCCATTTGGCTCTTTTGCCTTCCCCCCACTCTGCTCCAACTATGACTAAGTCAAGCGGCTCAAGCACTTCCTTCAGCTTGCACCATCCATCAACATAACGTCCTGGCTTGTAAAGAGAATTTACATTTTTCAGCATAACCCCTTCAACACCGGAGTCAAGGGCTTCTTTATAGAACTTCTCAGCTTTTTTGTCATCATCAGTTATGAGCTTTTTAGTCAGAATTATCTTGCCTTTTTCTTCCCTTACAATTTTTTCAACAACCTCTCTTCTTTTCAATAAAGAAAGGTCCATCAAATCCTTTCCCTCATGATACATTGCATCAAACACATTAAGCTCAACCGGGAATTTCTTCGCCATATCTTCAATGTCATATTTTCTCTTTATCCGCTGGGATATTGACTGGAACGGAAGGTATTTTCCTGTTTTCCTTTCATAGCCAACTGCCTCGGCATCTATTATGAAGCTTTTCCCTTTTACATGATCTTTAACAGCGCTGACAACATCTGGGAATTGCGCAGTTACGTTTTCCATTCTTCTTGTGAACAGCAGGATTTCTCTTCCGTCGAAATGGATCTGCAGCCTGAAGCCGTCAAGCTTATTCTCCAGCTGCATAGGCTTTCCCAATGCTTCGAACGCCTCTTCAATATTTTTAACAAGAACCGCCAGCATTACTTTCAATGGCCTGCCAGGCTTCAGCTGTGTTTTACCAAGCTTGTTTTCCTTTGCCAGCAACGCTGTTTCTCCATAATCAACAAGCAAGTTAAATGCATTTTCAACATCTTCAACATTTTTATCAAATGCCTTTGCAATCGCATCCCTTATAATGCCTCCTGCTGTTCCCACTCTTAATTCTTCCAAAACAGTTTTTACTATATATTTAACTTCAGCCGGCTTTGCATTGCTGAGCAGCTCTGTGATTAATGAGATTTTTCTTGCAACTGTTCCTTCGCCTTCCATTTCCGCCAGTTTTCTTATGTTTAACAAGACATCGCTGACGCTTAACTCCCTGAAGCGCAATGCAGACTGCCTTCTCTTTTTCATCAGTTCTTCTGCGACAATGCCGAGATCTCCTTTTTTGCTCCACAGGCTTTCCACTTCCTTGGCGCTTGCTCCGCTTACGCTTGCTATTGCTTTAATCACAAGCCTATTGCTGAAGCCGATTTTCCTTTCATCCCACTCCGGGAAAACTCTGCCTTCAAGCAAGTAAACAATATCCTTCAGGTCATCGGCTTTTGCTTTTTTAAGAATCTCCTCAATAATAGCTGTTTTTTCAAGGTGTTTTGTTGTCGCTTCCAGCTTTTCATAGATTTCAACTAATTCTGAGTATTTCATTTGTTGCCTCTTGTTCAAGTATAGTGAATTGTTTATCTTTTAATAAAGTTAACTATACATTTCATTCTGAAAAAATCCAGCCAACCATGACGCCTACGGACAAAACTTCGTTTTGTCCTACTCGGCATCCCGTAGGGAGCGTCCCCTGCCTCGTCGGCGTCATGGCTGGATTTTTTCTTATTGAGGAAAAATAACACCAAGGCTGGTGAGACATACCACGTTCCTATACGAGCGAAGCGAAGTATAGGGTTGTGGTATGGCGAACGAGCATTTTTGCTTTAGCAAAAATGCGACAGCCATTGGTGGTGTTATTTTTCCGATTTTTGTTTGCAAATGCATACTTTACAGGTTCACTTTACATTATCAATAAATATAAATATAAGTAATATTTAAATATTCTCTAAAAGAGGTAAAATGGACATTTTTGAATGCATAAGGACAAGGCGTTCTGTCAGGAAGTATTTGACAATTCCTGTTGAATGGGATAAGATAGGGCAGGTCTTAGACGCTGCGAGATATGCACCTTCTTCCGGGAATCTGCAAAATTGGAAATTCATTGTTGTAACAGAAGCTGATAAAAGAAGGTCATTGGCAGAAGCCTCTCTGCAGCAGTACTGGATGGCTGATGCCCCTGTCCATATTGTTGTCTGCACTGTCCTTGAAAGGGCTGTCCAGTTCTATGGAGTCAGAGGGGAAAGGCTGTATGCAATACAGAATTGCGCAGCTGCAGTTGAAAACATGCTTCTGGCAGCTAATGCCCTTGGCTTAGGCGCTTGCTGGGTCGGCGCATTTGAAGAGGAAGCTGTGAAAAGAACATGCGGCATTCCGGATTATGCAAGGCCGCAGGCAATTATCACAATAGGCTATGCTGATGAAAAGCCGCCAGAGCCACTGCGATATACAATTGAAAATGTTGTTTTCATTGAGAAATACTTGAGCAGGATAACTGATGTTGATGCTGTAATGGAATGGTATGGCCCCAGGATAAAGAAAACATTCAATGCAGGCAGGGAATTAGTTGAAAAAGGCCTGGAGAAAGGGGCGTCTGCAGCTGAAGCTGCTTCTAAAAATATTTTTGAAAAATTAAGGCATCACATCAGCAGAATGAAGAAAAAGAAATGATTACTCTTCTTCCTCAAACAAGAAATTAATCGCAGAGTCGATCATTTTCTTGAAAGAAAATGCGCTCTTCTTTTTATGGTTGTTCCTGCCGTTTGATGTCAGATAAACATAAGAGAATGAATTCAAAACAAACAAAACATTAACAATCGGAATGATGTACATTGGAACAAGAACAACATTAAAATTAAAGATCTGCGCAATGCTGACAATAAGATTAAAGGGGTTAATTGCAAGCATTAAGCTTAACATCCCCAAAACAACCAATGTTGCGAACATAAATTTTTTCATAATTTATGGAAAAAGCCATTCATTTATAAATCTTATGGTGAAATCGAAGAAACGAGTAAAGCAATTATTTGGGGAATGAAAATCACAGCATCTTCAGCTTTCCGGTTATCTTATCGATCTTCTCTTCCTTATCCGGCCCAATTCCCAGGCATGTTATTGTTCCCGGCTCTACAACAGTCCTGCCGGCATCAGTTATCAGAGCCGTAACTAAGCCCGCATCCTGAGATTCTTTTCTATATTTCATCATCTCACCCAGATCCTTGACTTTCAGAACAACCTTTTTCATCCCTTCATTCTTCCACTTTGCAATATCCTCTTTGTGCGACTTAATAAGAGAAGCAACAGAGGCATGAGCTACCTGGGCTGCTAATTTTCCCTTGGGCAAGTTTAGATCTTCCCTGGCCAAAATAACCTGCTTGTACGGCATAAGAAGTTTGTTTTTTATTCAGTTTAATAATTTTGCGTTTTATGCCCTCGTCATCATTTCAACGAAGAATATAATTATTGTGCAGACAGCTCCTGCTATCACCATCTTCGTTCCTTCAATAAACATGTTTTCTTTTGAGATCCTTGCCAGGAATGCTCCTACAAGGAATAGGAATAATGCAGCCAGGGCAAAAGACATGTAATATGCCGAAGTTATGCTGCTGGCTATAAAAAACGGCATCACTATAATTATCGCTATAAGAAACGGCGAAAGCCCGTCAATTGCTGCAAGCGCGAGCGTGGCAAAGCTGTGCGCGCTCTGAATCTGGGATTCTTTAAGAAACATGCCAACGCTTTTCTCAAGCCTTTTTATTTTTCCTGTTCTTTCCGCCTTCTCTGTTATAAATGTCCCGTAAAATCCTGAAACAGCTATGGCTACCGCTATTCCCAATGAAGCTGTTATCACCATGCTTCTTGATCTTATATCTGCGAAAAAGCTTGCCAAAAGAATTCCAAGGATCGCAAGAACACCGTCAAAGCTGTTCATTGCCAGATACCTTCTTGCTATTTCATCTATCTCAGCTATCTTGTTGAACTGCTTGATCCTGAATAATGCCCTGTTGATCTTTGTTCTCATTTTATCACGAATGAATCTGTAAAAATGCGCGCTTAAAAAGGTTCCTAATTCCCTTGCTTATTCAAACAAACTAAAAATTTATAAATGTGAGAATAAAAAAGCCAGTAATATGGTTCAAATAACCTTTCCGGATGGAACAAAAAGAGAATATAAGGAAGGCATCACTCCGATAGAGATCATAAAGAAAGACATCGGGGAAGGATTAGCGAGAGCTGCATTGGCTGCGAAGATCAATGACAAATTAATAGATTTAAACACCCCAATAAAAGAATCCTGCAGCTTCAGGGTCATAACATTCAAGGACAAGGAAGGCACAGAAATATTCAGGCACAGCACAGCCCATGTTTTAGCTCATGCTGTTATTCAGCTATTTCCTAAAGTAAAGCCGACTATAGGCCCTATTGTAGAGGAAGGATTCTATTATGATTTTGACGCAGATCCTTTCAAGCCTGAAGACCTGAAGAAAATAGAAGAAAAGATGCACAACATTGTAAATCAGGATCTTCCTCTTGAAAGAATAGAATTGACAAAAGCAGAAGCGCAGAAGCTGTTCAAAAACAACCCTTACAAGCTTGAACTGATTGAGGAGCTTGGGAAAGACTTGACAGCATACAGGCAGGGTGATTTTATTGATCTGTGCAGAGGACCTCATGTTTCATCAACAGGAAAGATAAAGGCATTCAAGCTGACAAAGATTGCAGGAGCATATTGGAGAGGCGACATTAAAAACAAGCAATTACAGAGAATATATGGAATAAGCTTCCCCGAAGCAAAAGAGCTCAATGATTATCTTAAAATGATCGAGGAAGCGAAGAAGAGAGACCATACAATAATCGGAAAGCAGCTAGACTTATTTTCAGTGCATGAAGAAGGCCCTGGATTTATTTTCTGGCACAATAATGGAATGATTCTCAGAAACGAGCTTATTAATTATTGGAGAGAAGAGCACAGGAAAGCAGGCTATATTGAAGTAAGCACACCAACAATGCTGAACAGAGTGCTATGGGAGAGGAGCGGGCATTGGAAGCTTTACAAAGATATGATGTACACAACAAGGATTGATGAGCAGGATTATGCTATAAAGCCGATGAACTGCCCGGGCGGAATGCTTATTTACAAGACAAAAGTGCATTCTTACAGGGAGATGCCTTTAAGAGTAGGCGAGCTTGGGCACGTGCATCGCCATGAATTAAGCGGAGTGCTTCACGGCTTGTTCAGGGTAAGGGCTTTCACGCAGGATGATGCGCATATATTTTGCACTCCTGAGCAGCTTGAAGATGAGATAGTGAATGTAATCTTATTAATCAAGAAGATGCTTGCTGTATTTGGCTTTGAAAAATATTTCTTTACACTGTCTGTCAGAAGCGAAGAGAAAAAAGACAAATATATCGGAGATGATGCTGGCTGGAAGAAAGCAGAAGACTCGTTGAAGAATGCATTAGATAAATTAAAAATACCTTTCAATATATTGGCTGGCGAGGCAAAGTTCTACGGCCCTTCATTAGATGTTCAGATAGCAGATGCTCTTGGAAGAAAATGGCAGTGCTCCACAATACAGGTTGATTTTAACTTTCCGGAAAGGCTTGACATAACTTATGAAGGAAAAGATGGAAGGCAGCACAGGCCGTTTATACTTCATAGAGTTGTTTATGGCAGCCTTGAAAGGTTTATCGGAGTTTTAATAGAGCATTTTGCAGGAAGATTCCCGTTATGGATCAGCCCTTTGCAGATCATAATCCTGACTGTTGCAGACAGGTTCAATGACTATGCCTTGGAACTGAAAAAGAAATTCGAGGAGCATGGCTTAAGAGCTGACATTGACTTAAGGGCAGAGTCCATTCCGAAGAAAGTAAGAGATGCGCAGGTGCAGCAGATCCCGGTGATCATAACTGTCGGCGAGAGGGAAGTTAAGGACAAAACAGTTGCAGTAAGGACATTGGACGGAAAGCTTGCGGATCTGAATGTTGATGATTTTATCAAAAAGGTTAAAGAGAATATAGAGAAGAAAGAAATAAGTGTGAAGTTTTAATAAAAGTTCTAGAAAACATTTATAAACCAAAACTCATTCTTATACCCTATGGTCTTAGACAGCCTCGGTTCTGCATTAAGAAACACATTGCAGAAAATAACAAAAGCACTTTTTGTAGATGAAAGGCTGATCAATGAATTAATCAAAGACATACAAAAAGCGCTATTGGCAGCGGATGTCAATGTAAAGCTTGTCTTTGATCTTACAAAGAAAATAAAAGAAAGGGCATTGAAAGAAGAAGCTCCTTCTGGATTGACAAAGAAAGAATATCTGATAAAGATCGTTTACGATGAACTGGCCAATTTCTTAGGCGGAGAAGGGGCAAAAATAGACATCACAAAAAGGCCTTTCAAAATAATGCTTGTCGGCCTGTTCGGAAATGGAAAAACAACAACAGCAGGGAAACTGGCAAAATTCTTTCAGAAGCGCGGCTTGAAAATTGCAGTAGTACAGACTGACACTTGGAGGCCAGCAGCTTATGAGCAATTAGAACAATTAGCAAAGCAGATTAATGTTGATTTCTACGGCATAAAGAAAGAAAAGGATCCGATAAAAATCTATTCTGAATTTGAAAAAAACATAAAAAAATACGATGTTGCCATCATAGACACTGCAGGAAGGGATGCCTTATCTGATGATCTGATCGAGGAATTGAACAATATCAACAAAAAAGTTCAGCCTGATGAAGTGCTATTGACAATAGGCGGCGATTTAGGCCAGGCAGCTGAATCGCAGGCAAAGAAATTCCATGAAACATGCAATGTAACTGGCGTTATTGTTACAAAGCTCGACGGAACAGCAAAAGGCGGCGGCGCATTGATTGCCTGCGCAGTTACAGGAGCAAATGTTAAATTTATCGGAGTGGGAGAAAAGATAGATGCTTTGGAGGAATTCAAGCCGAAAAACTTTGTCGGCAGATTATTGGGCATGGGGGACTTAGAGGCATTATTAGAGAAAGCAAAAGATGCTATAACAGAAGAGGAAGCAAAGGATCTGGGCAAAAGGTTTCTGAAGGGAGAGTACAATCTTATTGACCTGTATGAGCAGATGGAAGCGATGTCTAAAATGGGGCCAATAAGCAAGGTAATGGAGATGATTCCAGGATTCTCGCAATTGCAATTGCCAAAAGACGTGCTGCAGGTGCAGGAAGGCAAGCTTAAGAAATGGCGCTATGTAATGAACTCTATGACTAAGGAAGAGCTTGAGGATCCTGAAATAATAGATTCTGCAAGAACAGAAAGAATAGCAAAGGGAAGCGGATGCTCAACAAGCATTGTAAGGGAGCTTGTAAAGCAGTACAAGCAGAGCAAAAAGCTTGTCAAAATGCTGAAAGGCCAGGGATCTCCTGAAAAGTTAATGAAGAAATTCCAGGGCAAAATGCCGAAAGGGTTTAAGTTTTAAGATAGTTTCTGAAATAAAACAAAAAACAAGTTAAACTCCGTTTATTCATCCCCGAAGTCGCCATCATTATCTGGCTCTTCGCCATCACCATCCAAATATTGCATATTAGCACCCCCTTGTTGTTTGATATTGTTCTAGCAGTATTGTCTATTTTATTTATAAATGTTTTGCTTTTCAGTTTCACAAAATTTAAGACATATCTTTTTAAACCTGTTTCCATTCCCTCTCATAATGCTCGAATTCAAGGAAAAGCCCAACACAGCTGAAGAGATAAACAATATTTTAAACCATATTGTAAAAAAATGGTTTTACAGCAGATTCAGGGCCTATTCCCTGCCGCAGCTATATGGTGTTATGGAAATACACAGCAGAAAGAATATCCTGATCTCCGCCCCGACAGGAGCAACAAAAACATTGACTGGATTCCTGTCAATTTTAAACGAGCTTGTTGATTCCTCGGAAAAAGGCATTCTGGAAAACAAGATATACTGCGTTTACATTTCGCCTTTGAAGGCATTGTCAAACGATATTCTTGTAAACCTTGTGCAGCCATTGAAGGAAATGGAGGCAATAGCAGATAAAAAATTAAACATCAGGGTAGGAGTCAGGACAGGAGATACAACAGCAGCAGAAAAATCAAAGATGCTCAAAGCCCCGCCTCACATTTTAATAACCACCCCTGAAAGCCTTGCATTAATGCTCTCCTCTTCAAAATTCGTAGAGCATCTTAAAAATGTGCAGTGGTGCATTATTGACGAAATTCACGCATTGGCTGAAAACAAGAGAGGAGTTCATCTTTCTTTGTCAGTTGAAAGATTGGCAGCTTTATCCTCGCATATGGCAAGAATCGGATTATCTGCTACAATTTCTCCTCTGGAAGAGATTGCAAAATTCCTTGCAGGTTATGATGAAGGAAAAGTGAGGGGCTGCATTATTGTAGATGTGCAGTTCATAAAAGAATTGGATTTGAAAGTGCTGTCACCCGTTGAAAATCTGATTGACATTGAATATGCATATATGCATGACGCGCTTTATACTTTAATAGACAAGCTTGTGCAGGAGCATAAAACAACACTAATATTTACAAACACAAGAAGCGCAACTGAACGGGTTGTTGACCATCTGAAAGACAAATTCCCCAAGAATTATACAGAGAATATAGGGGCGCATCACGGCAGCCTGAGCAAATTCCTTAGGCAGAATATTGAGCAAAGATTAAGGGAAGGAAAAATAAAAGTGGTTGTATGCTCAACTTCCTTGGAGCTAGGCATTGATATCGGATTTATTGACCTGGTTATTCTTCTCGGATCCCCTAAATCTGTTGCCAGGGCATTGCAGAGAACTGGAAGAAGCGGCCACCAGCTGCATTCAAAAACAATGGGCAGGATTATTGTGCTTGACAGGGATGATTTGATAGAATGCGCTGTTCTGCTTAAATCTGCAGTTGAAAGAAAGATGGACAAGATACATATTCCTGTTAACTGCCTCGATGTCCTTGCCCAGCAAATATTTGGCATTGCAATTGCGGACAAGATCCAAATAAATGATTTATTCAGGCTGATAAGGTCTTCATACTGCTATAAGGATCTTCCCTGGGAGGATTTTCTCGAGATAATAAAATATCTTTCAGGAGAATTTGCGAGCCTTGAGTCAAGGCACGTCTATGCAAAGATATGGCATGACAAGGAAACAGGAATGATTGGAAGAAGGGGCAGGCTCAGCAGGGTTCTTTATATGACAAACATCGGGACAATTCCTGAAGAAATGTTTATAACTGTAAAAGTAGGCGAGGAAACAATCGGCCATTTGGATGAGGGGTTTTTGGAAAAATTAAGGCAGGGCGACAGTTTTGTTTTGGGAGGAAATGTTTATGAATTCAAGTTCAGCAGGGGAATGGTTGCCCAGGTTTCAGCCAGCGCGCATAGGCCGCCTACAATTCCGTCATGGATCAGCGAGATGCTGCCTTTGTCTTTTGACCTGGCTCTTGATATCGGAAGGTTCAGAAGATTGATGAGCGAGAAATTCTGCGCAAATAAAACAAAAGAGGAAATCCTTGAATTCATAAATTCTTACCTTTATGTTGACAAATATGCCGCTAACTCAATTTACGAATACTTCAGGGAGCAGTTTGAATACGCAACAATCCCTAGCGATAAAAGGATAATTGTGGAGCATTTCAAGAATGAGAACGGCAGCCATTTGATATTTCACAGCTTATTTGGGAGAAGGGTCAATGACTGCCTGTCAAGAGCTGTCGCATATATCGCGGGGCGATTATTGCATCAGGATGTTGAAATCGGAATGAGTGACAATGGATTTTTTATAAGGATGAACAAAGATGTAAATGTTGAGCAGATCTTTAAGATATTGAAGAAATCGGATTTTGATGAAATCGCAAGGCTTTCAATAGAACAGACCGAAATTCTGAAGAGAAGATTCAGGCATTGCGCAGCTCGCGCTTTGATGATACTGAGAAACTATAAAG
>JACPBO010000031.1 GCA_016180285.1 Candidatus Woesearchaeota archaeon | reverse complement strand
TAAAGTGCCTGTTGCATCGTGCTTCAGGATCATGAAGCATTTACTAGGCCTTAATATTATAAAAGAAGTGAGAGTGAGCAGGTTCAAGCTATACCAATTGAATGAAAATGACGACACAAAATTCATTGAAGGCTTTATAAAAATTGAGAAGCATGTTTTGGATTTATTCGTCGATGAAATGAAGAAAATAGAAGGCATCAGATCAGTTATTCTGCATGGCGAAGACAGAAAAGACAAGGCGAACATTCTATTAATAGGAACGAATATAAATTCAGACGGGATAAAGGCGATCTGCACTAATATCAAGGAAAAATATAGTTTCACAATAACATACTTGATATTAACTCCTGAGCAATATGCCCAGATGAGCGATATGAATTTATTCCCTCGTGAAAAGAAGATAATTTATTCAAGGTAGCTTCTTGTTTTTTATATGAAAAGCAGGATTTTGATTGTTGTAATGCAAAATATATTTTTTACTTTAGAAATCTTTAAATATAAGTTTATACAGAAGTATAAAAATTAACTCAGTTTATTGGCGTAAACTAGTTATGGTGTAACTTTTCTCGACGATAACGGACGATTTAACACTCGAAACGCTTTTTGGCATACATTTGTTGGCGCAAATGTAAAAACGTTTTCTAAGGAGGATCAAGAACGAACTAAAATATAAATATTTCGTAATTGGAATATTTATATTGCAGTATATAAAAACAAAAAGGGGGTTAAAAATGGGAGCAATGGATTTTATTGTGGAAGGAGCAAAAGCAGCTTCTCTAGGGTACACGGACGTAGAAGTAGGGCAAGCGAACATAAAGGTAATAGGTGTTGGCGGAGCGGGCAACAATATGGTTTCCTGGCTTTACAAGAAGGGAATCAAGGGAGCGGAGATAATAGCATGCAACACAGACAAGCAGCATTTGGATATCAGTGAATCTGACAGAAAATTCCTGCTTGGCAGAGATGTAACAAGAGGGCTTGGATGCGGCGGATTTCCTGAAAAAGGAGCCGAAGCAGCGCAGGAAAGCCTAAGCACACTAAAAGAATCATTGAAAGGTTCTGACATGGTTTTTGTATGCGGAGGAATGGGCGGTGGAACAGGAACAGGAGCATGCCCTGTGGTTGCGCAGGTTGCAAAAGACACTGGCGCAATTGTTATCGGAACAGTTACAATGCCTTTCAAGATTGAAAGGGCAAGAGTTGACAAAGCAGAATTTGGGCTGCAGCAATTAAGGCAGGTATCAGACACAGTTATTGTTATTGACAACAACAGGCTGGTTCAGATTGCAGGCAACTTGCCAATACAGCAGGCATTTGCAGTGGCAAATGAATTGATTTCAACAATGATCAAAGGAATAGTTGAGACAATAGCAATCCCTTCGCTTGTTAACCTGGATTATGCAGATGTAAAGGCAATAATGCAGAATGGCGGAGTAGCTGTAATCGGAGTAGGCGCATCTGATACAAACAGCAGAGTGGATGAAGCAGTCAAGGGAGCACTGTCAAACCCATTGCTTGACATCAACTATGAGGGCGCAACAGGCGCATTGATACACATCTCCGGCGGCTCTGATATGACTTTGGAAGAAGTAAACAGGATTGGAGAATTGGTAACTGAAAGCCTTGATGAAGATGCAAATGTGATCTGGGGAGCAAGAGTCAGCGAAAGCATGAAAGGAAAAGTAACAGTGATGACAATAATAACCGGCGTCAAATCGCCATGGGTGCTTGGCAGGGTTGATCACAGGCAGAAAGCTGCTCAGGCAAAGCAGATGTCAGAAGAGCTGGGA
The DNA here is from genome assembly GCA_016180285.1 of Candidatus Woesearchaeota archaeon. Taxonomy (NCBI): domain Archaea; kingdom Nanobdellati; phylum Candidatus Woesearchaeota; species Candidatus Woesearchaeota archaeon. The sequence goes on along the minus strand of JACPBO010000031.1, from coordinate 12,621 downwards.
ATAGAGATCATAAACTAAAGACAAAAGGCAAGTTTTTGTCTTTTTTTATTTCACGCTCACTTTATGTGAGAACTTCTTGCCTTCATCTTTATACCACCCCCAACAATATAAACGATGAAGGCAAATTTTTTAATTTTGAATTTTGGATAAATTTATTAATAGAATGTTTTTTCTCTCTATTTTAGAGGGGGTATCATGAATGTAGATGGCAGGCATTATCGCACTATCTGGGTGAAAGAAAGAGATGAAAAGACAATACAGATAATTGACCAAAGGAGCCTTCCGCACAAATTCATTGTTGAGGATTTAACTTCTGCAGATGACGCGGCCAGAGCAATAAAGGATATGCATGTCAGAGGCGCAGGTTTAATTGGAGCTGCTGCCGGGTATGGCATGTATCTTGCAGCTTTAGAATCTCCAAAAGATAACTTTGATAATTCTTTATTTAATGCGGGAGAGAAGCTTAAGGCAACAAGGCCAACCGCAGTAAATCTAGCATGGGCTGTTGAAAGGCAATTAGCCAATATTAAAAAAGCAGACTCAGTTGGTGATAAGATCAATATTGCGCTTAAGGTTGCGAATGAAATTGCAGATGAAGATGCAGAATATTGCAGAAGGATAGGTGAGCATGGCTTAAAAATAATTGAGGAAATAAGCAGGAGAAAAGCTGTGGCGAATATACTCACACATTGCAATGCAGGATGGCTGGCTTTTGTTGATTATGGATCTGCAACAGCCCCAATATACGCGGCTTTTGAGAAAAAAATACCTATTCACATTTATGTTGATGAGACAAGGCCCTGGAATCAGGGAGCAAAACTGACTGCATGGGAGCTTGGGCAGCAAGGGGTTTTGCATGAGATAATTGCAGACAATACAGGCGGTCATTTGATGCAGCACGGCTTGGTTGACATGGTTATTGTAGGTGCTGACAGGGTAACAAGAACAGGGGATGTTGCTAACAAGATAGGAACTTATCTTAAGGCAGTTGCTGCTAAGGATAACAATGTGCCGTTTTATGTTGCCTTGCCATCTTCAACATTTGACTGGAAAATGCGCGATGGAGTTAAAGAAATTCCAATAGAAGAAAGAGGCTCTGAAGAAGTCAAGTTTATTTCAGGATTAAGTGAAGATGGAAAAATTACAAAAGTGTTGCTAACACCAAAGCATAGCCGTGCAAAGAATTATGCCTTTGATGTGACGCCTGCAAGATTGATAACCGGATTGATTACTGAAAGAGGAATTTGCACTCCGGATGAAGAGGGCATATTAAGGCTTTATCCCGAGCATAAAAATCAAAAAATCTGTAGATAGATTTATAAATAAGGAAGCCTATCTAATAATATGGTCAAAAAATACACAGTCATAATAGAAAAGGATGAAGAAGGGTGGCTGGTTTCTGAGGTAGTTGAATTGCCTGGCTGCCATACGCAAGCTAAAAGCATGGATCGGCTTTTAGATAGAACGAAAGAAGCAATTAAAGCATATTTAGCAGCAGACCAAAAATTCGAACTTTCTGAACAATTTGTGGGTGTGCAACAGTTAGAGGTGTAGTTCTTTGACAAAACTGCCTAAACTCACAGGCAAAGAAGTAGTGAAAATTGATCAGCTTTCATTTCAGCCTTTCTTCAGCAAGCTTTAGATGATCGTTCTCTACCTGAACTAAAGCGCCAAATATCTTTCTTACAAATGCATTTTCTGATTCTTTTACTGCTTCCCTATAAAATTTAATTGCCATCTCTTCCCTGTTATGGCTTTCTTCTAAATTGGTTATATTTGATTCGGAACATTGGCCTTTTCCAAGATTAATTTTATCTAATTTTAATATTTTCCTCCAAATAGAAACATGCTCTGCTTCAACCCCGCCTAAAGCCCTAAATAATGGCTTATCTTCTTCATTGTCAGTTTTCTCTGCAGCGCAGAAATAAAATTCTGAATTCGAAATTTCAAGCTCCAATGCTTTCCCTGCATTTGCTTTTTCTTTTTCATTCAATTCAACATTAAAATCAACTTTTGCGTCTTTTGCTTCCTTAACAAAGCCTTTATGCGCGCCGCAGAAGGGGATATTTCTGGCTCATCAGCTATGAACGAATCCCCGCAAATTTCACATCGCCATAGCTTTACCATCTTCTTTTATTTTCCTCAAAACATCCCTTGACAATTCAATAATTCTCAGCCAGGATCTCGTAAAACGATCTTGGATGTTTGCATGCAGGACATTCCTTTGGGGCTTCCTTACCTTCAAAAATATAGCCGCAGTTCCTGCAGTGCCACTTCACAGATGAGCTTTTCCTGAAAACTTCCTTGCCTGCAACATTGCTGATCAGCTTCCTGTACCTTGCATCATGGAATTTCTCGACTTCTATGATCTCCTCAAAAGAACTTGCTATTTCCGAGAATCCCTCTTCCCTAGCGATCTTTGCAAAGTTAGGATAAATAGTTCCCCATTCCATCCTTTCGCCATCTGCAGCTGCCACAAGATTCTGCTTTGTATCCTTTATTGCTCCTGCAGGGTAGGCTGCTGTGATCTCAACTGATCCGCCTTCAAGATACTTGAAGAAAACCTTTGCATGCTCTTTTTCATTGTCAGCTGTTTCTGCGAATATTGCTGAGATCTGCTCAAATCCCTCTTTTCTCGCAGCAGAAGAAAAATAAGTGTATCGGTTTCTTGCCTGTGATTCTCCGGCAAATGCCTTTAAAAGATTCTGCTCTGTTTTTGTTCCCTTAAGATTCATTCTCACCACCTCTTTATTTGTTTATTGCCGCTATTATGATTCCTCCGATTAAATATGCAATAAGCCCTTCAATTGCCCAGCTTATAATTAATGCCAGAGGCAGGCTTATCAGCAGATAAAGCGAGAGTGCTGAGGGTATGCCTGCTGCTAAAAATAATAAAACTCCATATAGCGCCCCTTTCTTAAAGGCATTTCCTGTAAAACAGCAGCTTACAATTACATAAACTATTGACAGCAGAATGCCTGTTATTATGCTGAATCCAATTGCATAGGCGTAGAACTCCCAGCCTGGCGGAGCAGCAGTTGGCATCATTATCTTGCTCCATATTGCAAAGTAATTCGTATCAGTATAATAGCTCATTGTTAAAAATGCGCCTGTTGTGTGGACTATCTGCGCGATTACTGCAAATAAAATTCCGCTTAATAAGATCTTCCAGAAACTCATCTTTATTGGCTTGCAGACAGACTTTGAATTGCCATTATTGTTTTGCTTTGCTATTTTGACCACCCCGCTAGTTAAATTAATTATGAGAAAAATACTTTGGTTTTAATAAAGCTTTCGTTTATTTTTAACCAAGGAAATGACACCTATTATTAGAGGTATTATGCCAATAATAATTGGTAATGTCAAGATACCCAAAACAATCAAGATTATTGCACCAACATTTCCTTTAGTTCCCGAATAATTCGTTTCTAAGGATCTTAGAATATATCTTTGTTTTTCTTTATTGGTTTCAATTTCTTTGACTTTTTTTCTTAAGTTTTTAAAGTCAGACTCATCAAAGAAAACAATGCCTTTTCTTTTGCAATACTGCCTGTACTGTTTAAGTGTTTCTTCGCTTTCTGTCTTGTCGCATTTATCGCGCTCCAAATGAACAAAAAAACACGCTTTTGAATATTCTCCCTCCAAATCAGATAATTTTCCCATGAAAGCATCGATTAGTTCTTTCTTAAAATTATCCGCGCTTACGTTTTTACATTCTATGAAAATGGGCTTATCAAGATTTTTTGATCCGACTACAATATCTATTTGATGTTTTATATCTCCTTTATCAAAAAACCCAGTATTTACATCTACATCAAAACCTGCCAATTCAAATAACTGGCCTACATATTTCTCATATAACTTTCCTTCGGGTACTTTTTTAATATCTGGTTTTTGTTCTACCATTTACAAATAGTTTATTCTTCTCCTTTTTAATCTCAAGTTGAACAGCATCATTTATCTTTGCCTTTTTTCCCGTTCATCTTCGGCTGAAAAGCTGCAAGGTAGATTATCGGCAGTATTCCGATCGTGTTGAAAATGAAGATGCAGATGAACCATGCAAGATGGTTGTTTTTAGCTGCTTTCCACATTCCAATGCCTTTCATTACAGCATCAAATAGGGTTAATATCAAGAATATCATTGCCACTATAAACAATCCATCAAAACCAGTTGTTACCATTTTGATTACCTTTTACAATCCAAACGAATCAGTGAACTCTTTGATCTTCTTGAACTCGAATATGTACTTCAGGCCTTCCTCTGTTATGATATATTTCTTGTCCTTGCCCTCGAACATTTCCTCAACCATTTTTTTAGCCATTAATTCTCCAAGGTATTCCATCATCTTCTTATGGGAAAGGTTTGATTTGTACAGAAGATGAGTTGGCTTTATCTTGCCGCCTTTCTGCTGGATAGAAGTAAGAATGTCGTGGATTATCTCGATCTTTGTTCTTCTGGCGCTCATTTTCTGAACCCGGGTATTAAAATTGTAAGCAGCAAGATTAAAAATGCAAGGCTCTGTATGAACTCGGCAGCAACATAAAGCTTGTCATAGAGCAATACGAAAGAGAAAACAGGGTGGCTGATAAGCATGAGGAAGAAAGAGCTGAGAACAAGGGCTGAGCTAAGCTTCCTGTTTTTTAAATAATTCTTAAAATAATAATAAGCCAGCGGAAGCAGAATAACAAAAAGCGTGGCGTGGAATATGAGGTATGAGTCGCGAGCCAATATTGAAACAAATACAAGGTACATCAAAAGAAGCATTACAACTCTGCTTCTCACTTTGAAATTGACAATAAATAAAAGAAGGAATGCAAGCAGCATTACGAATCTTGCAATGAAGAATCCGCTTGACTGGATCCATTCAAAATAATAAATGTTGTATGTTGTCAAGGTTGCTGCGCCGATTGTCTGAAGCTGCTGCTCTCCTGAATAAACTATTATGCTTGAGATTATCTTCAGGAAAAAGGCAGCCGCAACAAGGAAAAAGGCCAAAGCAAAATGGAAGTATTTTCTCTGCGATGTGTACTTGAAAACCCTGTAGCTGAAGAAAGCCACCAATAATGTGCTGATTAAGGCGAATAATTCGAATAAAAAGTTAATGCCCTGAAACCACTCCAAACTGAATACCAAAGCCATCAATATTGCTTGAGAATTGCCCTTTATAAAGTTTGCGTATTTTTGTTCTTTACCAGCCTTTCATAATGTATTTATAAACCCCTCATCATATTATAGTATAGGCGTTCAGAACACCTCCGTGTATGAATCACCTAAAGCTATCAGAAAGGAGGAGCAACAGAGCGTTGTTCTTTCTTATGCTTCTCCTTTCTAACCCACTTTATTGAATGGATAAATAAAGACATTCTAAAAATAAACATTTAAATAGGTGTAGGCATTATATTAAATCTAATGAGTGGATTAAAAATGGCAAAATCAGAGAATTCAAGCGATAAAATACGATTTGAAATAGTCGCAGAAGAGCTAGAACGATTCAAAAAGCTTATAAAAGGTCATGAGAAAATACTTGCGGCCATAGGCGAACTCTAAACAATTTACCTGAAAGGGGGCAAGAAAATCCTTATTAGAGCTTGGAGAAGAACTAAAGATACATCCAAAAGTCATAAAATACAGAATAAACAATCTGCTCAAAAAGAAAATAATCCTCGGATTTAATGTAAAGTTGAACCACAGGGAATTGGGCTACACGCATCATAAGGTTTTCCTGAATTTGACAAACATATCGAAAGAGGACATCTCAAAACTAATATATTACTTGAAATCGCTAAACAGCACCATTTACATTACTAAAGCAGTAGGCATTGCAGAGCTTGAGTTCGAGGTTATGGTCAAGTCAAATGAAGAATTCCATGACATTATGAGAGAATCGAGGTATAAATTTTCAGATTTGATAAAAAACTATTCTTCTTTTATAATCTACTACGAGCCTTATATCAATTATCTGCCTTTGAAGAAATAATAAAATAAAAACCGAAAAGTTTATATATCATGTAAGATTAATCTTACTAGGTGATATAAATGGACATTGCCATAACAAGAATGAGCTCGAAAGGTCAGATCGTAATACCTGCTGAGATGAGGGAAGGCATTAACGAAGGAGAAAAGATGGTCATTATAAAAAACAACCACCAGTTTATTATGGAAAAAGCAAGCGATCTGGATAAAAATCTTGAAGAGGATCTGGAATTTGCCAGAAGAACGGAAGAAGCTTGGAAGAGATATGAAAGGGGAGAATTTATAGAGATGGACTTTGACGATTTCTTAAAAGAAGTAGAAAAATGGTAAGTGCTACATTTCATCCTTATTTTAAGGAGATTTTTTCTAAGATTAAGGATAGGTCATTAAAAGAGAAGATAATAAAGCAATTTTCAAAAATCAGAGAGAATCCTGAAGTGGGCAAACCAATGCAATATGACAGAAAAGGCACTAGAGAGGTTTATGTGCATCCTTTTAGGCTGTCTTATTTATACATAAAAGAAGAAAATAAAGTGCTTTTCTTGGATTTGTACCACAAAGACGAACAATAGGCTTATTTTCCAACTAATTCAGCTTTCTTTATTATAAGCTTTGCAGTATTCCTGCTTTCTTCTTTTATTTCAGAGTCAATGATCTCTATTTTTTTATTGAAAATCGGGCCGTCAACAACAAAGCTCTCGTATTCTCCGCCTTCTCCTGCAATGTTCATCTTGTTTTTTTCGCTTATTTTTTTCAATTTATCTACAAATTCATCGTCAACTATTCTGCCGAGGAAGCTTTTGTCCAAGCCATCAGCAGCAACAGACGCCAATATGAACTTAAATCCTGCATTCAGTATTTCTCTCAGCTCTGTTTCCTGGCTGATGTGCCATAATGGAGAGAATATTTTTAATCCAAGATCATCGCAGATTTTTTCAATTCTATCTCTTTGATAAGCTGAATAAAGCGCGCCTGTTACAACGCCTTCTATTTTGTGCTCTTTTTTTGCAATATCTAATGCATTTTTTAAATCTTTTAATTCTTCTTCTTTTTCGCCTTTTGTTCCAAATTCAACCAAAGGAATTCCCATTGACTCAGCCTGCAGCCTGACTAAATCAACAGAAGGCGTGTGGAACATGAATGAATCAGGATTCTTGCTTTTTATTGTTATTATACACCCAATTTTGTAATTTTGTTTAAGCATAACATACATGGCATAGATGCTGTCCTTTCCAGAGCTCACTAATGCGCCTAGCTTTAAGTTATGTCCCGGGTAGAATTGCCTCAGATAATCTGATTTTAATCCGAATTTATTTCTTCTTGCGAGCTTTTCAATTGCCTTGTGGAAATTTGAGCCGTACTGGGCTGCTTTCTTTTTTCTTTCGTAAATTTCTCTTTTCAATCCGAGATCCTTCGCAGCCAGCCTTAGAACGTATTTTTCCTGGTTATTTTTTATTTTGTATTCTCCAGGTATTTTTAAACAATAGCTGACTACTTTTTTATCCAGAAAAGGCAGCCTAAGCTCAAGGTTGTTGGACATTGTTATCACATCGTCCCTGTAAAGGTCCCTTTCATAGAGCTTTAAAATACCTGACAGGCATTCCTTGTTGATGTTTGCTGAATCCTTATGCCTTTTATAGCCTGCAAAGATTTCTTCTGATCCCAAGCCAGAGAAAACAACCCTGCAGCCGTCTTTTCCTGCCTGTCTGCACGCTTCAAAAAAAGTCAATGCAACGCCGACTTTAACAACATTTGAATCCTCGATCAACGGGACTATTTTTTTCAGGTATTTTTCAACATCATCCAATTTTATTTTCACAACATTCAATTTTAAGCCAAGGGCATCTGCAGCATATTTTGCAGCAATTAAGTCATGCGGCTGCTTCATCTCATTGTCTTCCAATACTGATGTGTAGCAATTGAACTCTTTACCGAGCTTTTTTAAAATGCAGGCTATGACTGCAGAATCAAGGCCGCCTGAAAATAATAAGCCGAACTTTGTTTCAGGGATTCTTTTTTCAACTGCATCAATCAAAAGGCTTTTTACATTGTTTTTTATTGTTTCTATCTTGTCTTTTATTTCCGGCTCTATCCTGAAAAAATCACTGTTTATGGGCTGAATGCTGTTTTCTTTTATATTGTATTTCAATATCTGCCTAGGGTTTAATTCAACAATATCCAAATAGCCTAATCTTTCAAGCGCTTTCTTTTCAGATGCGAATGCAAATCCACCTGTATTTGAGAACCATACCGGCTTTTCCCCAATTATATCCCTTGCAAGAAAAACATTGTTTCCTGCCCAATAAAAAAAGGCATAAACGCCGTCAAGCTCTTCAAGAATATCTTTTATATTTTCAATACCCCTTTTTTCCAGCAGCTTAAAAATAAGATCCGAGTCATTTTTTGCGTTTAAACTGTATTTTTTGTTCAATTCTTTCCAGTTATAAATCTCGCAGTTAGAGCCAAAAATTCCTTTGCCTATTAAAGGCTGCTTTACAAATCCGACAATGGAGTGAAGAAGATGGCCGACACAGCCGTTATCTTTAACATAAATGCCTTTTGCATCTTTGCCCCTGTTCTTCAAAACAAGCATGCCTTTACTTACAAGATCTTCTGCATTCTTCCTTCCGAACACTCCGATAATGCCGCACATAACTATTGAATATTGCCGTGCTGTTTTTATTTATTGCGGTTTTAAAGCAAATAAAAGGAATATTTATAAATTCAAGTTTTACACCAACGGAGCATGAAGATTGACGAACTGTCTTTGAATGAAGTGTTGCTTTTGGCAGAAGAGGCAACTGATTGGGAAAAACTTCCCACCGTGCATTGTTCGCAGAGCAGCATTAATATGGCAAACACAGTTGTACTTGATCACGAATTGACTGTAAAAGCATACACATGTAAAAGTTCCGGCATGCAAACCAAAATTTCTTATGAACGCAGGATTAATTATGCCAATTCCTTTTTTGCTGTAAGAAAGGCAGTTTCTCATCATAAGTTCGGCATATCTATATTTAGTGGAACTGCTCTTGTTAAAGAATTTACCGATTCTAAGATCATGAGGCTTTACAAGTTGATTGAGAGGAATTATGAGAAATAGGAAAATAAGTTATGAAAAAAACACTACAACGCATATATTTTTTCCAATAAGTTTAAAAAATAGCTGAGAATAATAACGATATGGCATTATACTTTATCGGATTAGGGCTGAATGACGAGAAAGACGTGTCAGTCAAAGGGCTGGAGATAATCAAGAAAGCAGATTTTGTTTACTTGGAGAGCTACACTATTTTGGAAAAGTATTATGGCAAGAAAATAACCCCTGCAACCAGAGAAATGGTTGAAAAAACACCGGATGATATATTAGCTAATGCAAAGACTAAAACTGCTGCATTTCTTGTTGTGGGAGATCCGTTTGCAGCGACAACTCATATTGATTTGTATTTGAGGGCAAAAAAAGAGAATATAAAATGCCATGTTGTTCACAATGCATCAGCTATTGCAGCAATAGGAGTTACCGGATTGCAGTTGTATAAATTCGGGAAAACAACAAGCATTCCGTTTGGCAATGAAAATGTTGAATCGCCTTATGATGTCCTGAAAGGGAACAGGTCAATAAATGCGCATACTTTATTTCTGCTTGACCTGAAGCCTGATGAGAATAAGTTCATGACAATTAATGATGCAATACGATATCTGCTCAAAGTCGAGCTGAGAAGGAATGAGAAGGTTTTCAGTGAAAAGAGTTTGTGTGTAGGATGCGTTAAGCTCGGCAGCCTGGATCAGGAAATAAAATCAGGAACTGCGAAAGAGCTCATGAATTACAAGTTTAAGGAAGGGCTGCAATGCCTGATTGTTCCCTCTAAGATGCATTTTATGGAAGAAGAAATGATTAAATTATATTGGCTCTAATTACAAAAATGCTTTCTGACCCTGACCAAGCTTATTTCTATTAAATGGCCGCCATATTCAACACAGTACTCGTATTTACCCTTATATGGCTTTAAAAAATCTAATAGTGTTCTTTTGGTAAGTGAATAAAAATGGTAAAGCTGATTTCTTATATCTACTTTATGCTGTTCTTCGGTTATTTTACCGGGGAATTCATTTATCATTATATCTTCTAATTCTCTGCTTGTTGTTACTAAATCCACAATTTCACTTGTTCCTCCCCCGACCATTCAAGAGGGAATTATTCTGTTATTTATAATCTTTTTCATTCTGCAAAACAACAACATTTTTAAACAAAATTGATTTCTTTCAGCTTAGAGCCCCGTAGTGTAGCGGTCAATCATTCGGCCCTTTGGAGGCTGAGACGGCGGTTCGAATCCGCCCGGGGCTACTAATTTTTCGGGATATATACATCTTTCGGAAACCGAACTATATTTCCCTTTATAAATAAATTTATAAAGAAGCAGTATCTATCTGATTATACTGGGTATAAAAATGGCTTTTGAAAAAGAAATAGAAAATATGGTGGGTCTTGCTAAGTATATCCTTATAGGCATGGTTCTTATTGTATTGATTGCTCTAGTAGCTAAAAGCCTTACAGAGACACTTATTGGTGCTGGATTAGGTTGGGTCGGTGCAGTTATCGGAGGTATAGCTACAGCAGCGATATACTTTTTTAATAAGGATATCAAGAAAAAGCTTAAATGATTTTCTTTTAGGAAACCGAACTATCTATCCACTTAGCTTTTCCTCATAAACATTTATAAACATAAAGACATTATTCCTTATACTATGTATAACAAAGAGATTAATGAAAAATTAGGTCAAATTAGAGGAACTATTCTTTCAGATTCGGTTGTAATTGAGTCTGCTCTTTCTTGGAATCTAAGAACATATTTTTTCCCTAAAACTAATCAACAAGCATCAGATTTTCTTTATCATATCCTAGAAACACCTTACTTTAGTTTTGACAAAAAGATTTCATTATATGAACAAATTCCTTACTTCAAAAAATTGAAGAGATATGCAAAAACAAAAGAAGCTTTAAGATTTATACAGCAAGTAAGAAATGCTGTGGCTCATTGGGAACTTGATGAAAAGACGAGTAATAAGAATGAAATAGTTCTTGTGAATATTACTTCATTTAAGATAATAAAAATAAATTCTAAGTTGATTGAGAAGTTTAAAGAACATGAAAAGTTTCTTTTAAAAATCTTTGGTTGGGAACAAACCCTTAGAGAAAAATATGGAAGAAAATAAAAACTTTAAATCCTTATCTCTGCTTTCATAATCCTCATCAGAATCCTTTTTGAAATTCTGTTGATGTCTGGCTTATTGCCTTTGATAACTGAATTTGATTTCAGTGCGATCTCTTCAAGTGTTTTTTCTTTGTCATCACTAACAGCAACGCCGTAAGCATACTCAATCAGGCCAGGCCTTTCTTTCATGATATCCATTACAACAAGGGACGGGTCTTCAGAATTAACAAAAGATTTTGCTCCCATAAGCGCATGCTTTGTCGGGTCTTTCTCTGAGAAAGGGATTACGCCCGGGGCGTCGATAAGCATGATCTTTCCCGCGCGGACAAGCTGCAGGCCCCTTGTAATGCCTGGCATGGAGCCTGTAATCGCTGCTTTTGCGCCTTTCAGCATATTGATGATTGAGCTTTTTCCGACATTCGGATAGCCTATTACGCCAACTTTAGGGTCAGCCATGTTATTGCTTTCCCTGATTATTAATCTTTTTAAAATAGTCATTCCGTAATGCTTTTTAGCGGAAACAAAGGCAGATGGCTTCAGCGCCTTCATTTGATTTTCAATGACATCCTTATCAACAAGGTCGCATTTGTTTGCAACATAGATGAGCTTTTTTCCGTATGACTTTATCTTGTTCTCAGTCTTAAGGTTTCTGCTTTCGGAAACATACCTTGCATCCAATATCTCCAGAACTATGTCTGACTTCCTGATTACATCATCTGTTGCTTTCGAAAAACCTTTTTTCATCTCATTAACTCAGAATGAATGCATTGGCTTATTTAAAGCTATTTATAAGGAAAAGATAAATTTAAATATAAATGATGCTTGATTGTGATAAAGGGGGTTTATGGCGCTAACAAAAAAACAGCAATTCATTTTGTATTCTCTTGGCAGCTGGTATCTTGAGGCGAATAAGAAGCTGAAAGAGCAGCCATTGGAGATTGCGATTTCCAAAGCTGTTTTTATTGACCTGATCAAGAAAGCCCACATCACAGAAAGGGATGAAAGGACATTGTACAAGCATCTTGAAACTCTGGAAAAGAAGAAGATCATCAGCTACAAAAACAAGAACCTTTCATTGACAGCAAGAGGCAGAAAGCTGTTTGAAGAAATAAATAAGGAACTGCTGCCTTTCACAACAATTCTTGAAATTCTTAAAGCGAAAGATCCGCTGAGCTACAGCAGAAAAGCGCAGACGATATTCAAATAAAATTTTTTTAATCTTATTTACAAATCTTAGAGTAGAATGAATTAGCGGCAATTATAGTTATCTGTTTTAATTCTGGATTTTCAAGCCACGCAGAATCATCATTATTGAAGTCTCGCGAGTTGTCGGTAATAAATTCAACTTGGCTTTTATTTTGGTAGATGTAAAACATTAGTTCAGAGATTATATGAGTATCTTCCCTGTCTATCACTAATACATGATCTTCAATA
>JACPBO010000030.1 GCA_016180285.1 Candidatus Woesearchaeota archaeon | reverse complement strand
GGTTGTCCTATATATCAGGATAATGATTTTGAGCAGAAAAAGAAAAGGGGAGAGAGAGAAGCATATAGGAAGAAAAAAGGTATTGAAATTTATCAAGAACATGGTTTTGATATACCTAATATAATAAATGAATTCATAGATGATATATTTCTTAAATATGGCCAAATTGGTGTTCACTGTGAGGCCAAAGGAGCCAAAAAGTACTGTATCGCACTTGCCTACATTCTCCTAGGAAATAAAAAAGAACTAAGAAGAGTCGGTATTGAAGCTTCACAAGAAACAGATTACTGCAAAAAGTTCATTGAATATGGCATGTTCCTAAGAAGCATTTATGGTCAAAAGTTCATACCTATAAATTTAAGAGATTTTGTTTATTCTCTTAATAAGAAAGGTGATCTTGATAGTAAAAAATTAAGCCAAGAACTTACTTCATTAAGCACGGAATTAGGAGAGCCTGTAATACATGGATCTTTAGAAACAATGCTGCCTAAATTTGATAAGTTTATAGATCATACAATCAGCACTCAATATCCGAAAGAAAGTGGAAACCCTAAATTAAAGAAAGCAGGTATTACAATGCTAAAAGAAGCTGTGCAAAAGTACAATATTAATGAAGGGAACTTAGACATGCATCTGAAACTTGCACTTCAGCATATCAAATGGGGATTAAATAAATGTTACCAGGCCATACAAAGAGACCAACAGAAGACATATGAAGAAACTGAGGCAAGAGAAAAACCGGTAATGGGCTTAGTGGAGGCACTATTATGATTGAGACGAGAAAATCTGTGCTGGAAACCAAGTGTTTGGAAATTGCAAAGAGGCATTTAAGATACGTACTCTCTGACCCAAATCTCAACCTATACTTAAGGTCATATAAAACAGACGAGATTCATGAATTTTATGCCAGATTATTCAATAATCTTGGTATGTTATATGCCGGTAGACAATGGCACGAAGCAGCTAATGAAGAGATTATTCAACCCCAGTTTAGTGAAAGAAAAAATGAGTTCTATTTGCTTAAAGACCTGTTCTTGGTTTTAAGGGTTAACGATGACCTCGCCATTTTTAAGGTTTTAGAGTATTCAGGAGCAGAAATACAGCGTCAAGGCAAAAAAGGAGATTTTTTGGTAGATAACAATAACATCCGAAAAATAGTTGATTACCTAATGTCAATAAATGCGATTGATATTAAGAGGAGACTATGATGGTAGAAGATTTAAGAGATACTTTTAGCCACGACGATCTTTTTCAGAGTGAAGACCAGAAAACATATTTTTTAAGATCCGACAATAGTTTTCGCGGAATATATAATATAAGCGCTCTTGACTATTTAATCAGAATGGAAGAAAGAACTCAGATGAAGAAGAACGCAGTCGTGTTAAAAGACCTTTTTAGTAAACACCTGAATATGATTCAATGCGCTTTTATATACAGCGTACTTGGAAAAAATTGGGAAAAAGGGAGAAGGATACTTTCATTAAAATTCAGAGACTATGATGGTGATAAGTTTAAAGATTATTTCGTAGCCCATGTTGATGAGATAAAAGAAAGAATAAATATTTTATTGGAATATTGCAGTGAAGCTACTTCCTCTAACAGGAAGTCTATAGTTGATGAGTTTATAAGCATACCCTATAATCTTGCGACACGAAATGAGATTATTGAAGTTTATGAGATGGTAAAGAATGGAGAGATGAAGGGATACCCTTACAGATTCTTCCATCCAGAAAATGAAAGAGTCCCGAGAATATTAACAAAATACCTTGTTGATGATATACTCAACTTACATCATAATGAAGGTACCCTAAAGAACCTTACACGAGCGGATTTTTATGAATATAATCTGGGCTGGATGTTGGAGCAGTATTTTGGGGGGAATGTCAAAAAGGCATTAAGGCACACATACACAGAGCATGAATTCCCGGAGTTATATAAAACACGTTACTCTTCAGACGATATTCTCAGAGAGGTTTTTATCAGCTTAAATCAACCTAAAAAAGGGGCAAATCATGCATTAAACCAAACTGGATAAAAATGTCAAGAAAAGATTCAGAATCAAAAACACTTGAAGATTTGGCTAGAGAAGAGTTTAATAATATCAAACAACCAGCCATTAAAAAAAATCCTTTTCTTGGCTATTTTATAGCACAAAGATTGGTATCCAAGAATAAGTTGAAATCAAAACCTAAGGTCATGCCTTTAATAAACATAGTTGGAGAAATTGCTGGGGTAAAACCGCCGCATCATTCATTTTCTGGTATGAAATACTATCCTTTTTTTGCATTACAAGATATACTAAAAGAGGACATATTATCAGGAAACTATAACTATTTTGCTCCTGAAGGATTATATTTGGCGGCAAAAGAACTGGCAAAAAACAACATCTCCTTAAATATACCAATTACATATAAGCATATCCACAAAAAAGAAAATTTGATTGCATTCTTACAAATGCCTGAATCAAAAATCAAGAAAAAATGGGATCCTCATTACTTTGATATGACATTAAACAATATTGAATCTGCATTAGCATTCATGAGGAATAAATTTGATCAGGATAAAGACAATTTCTTTAAAAGATACGGCTCTGGTGCTGGAACTTACTTCTTGGCTAAAGATATGAAAAATAAAAGACAATATAACTTCCAGTTAAGAAAAATCTATACACTAATTGGCGATGGTGAAATGCTTTCACTGATTTTAGGAATAAAAGATGGAAGATTCGGCACAGAATGGAACCCGAAGGTTATGAATTTATCTCCCACTGAAATTGACGCTGTAAAAGGCACACTAAATGCTGTTTATAAAGAGGATGAACAAAAATTCTATGAAGCATATGGTTCTAGTTTAGGAGCATTTATTTTATCCAAAGAGTTAAAAAACCGCGGCATGGATATATCCCCTATGCGATTAAATGCCTTTCTTGTAAATCCCAGTGTTGCGCAACAATTACTGGATATCGAAGATAAACAGTTTGCTAAGAGATGGAACTTCGAATCCATCTTAGGAAGTTTAGGCGAGCTAGATGCCGTTGTTAAATTTATAGAACATGAATATAAAAGAAACCCTGATAATTTCTTTAATAAATATGGCTGTAATGTTGGCATTTATAATCTTGCAAAAGAGTTATGCACAGGCAATAAGCCAGGAGAACAAGTTATTCCTGATATTAATCTGGATGCAGTCTTTCAAATTATGAAGAACGGAACAACCTTGTCCAGATTATTAGGCATTCAGGATGAGCGATTTAAAAAAATCTGGAACACCACCAGAATAAGCACAGGTTCTTATTCTCATGTAACTGCAGTTTTACAATTCCTAAAAGAAAATTATGAGAAAGATTCAGATGCTTTTTTTGTGAGATATGGATCAAAAATTGGCCTTTATAATTTAATGAAAGATTTAAGAGCAAATCCTAAAATTACTAAAAAACCGCAACAAAGCCTCAGTGATATAGTGACAAAAGGAAACAAACTATCAGGATTATTGAGCATAGAAGATGAAAGATTCACTACTCATTGGAACCCAAGAAACTTAACCCTTAATGAAGAACAAACAGATAATGTAGTGGGTTTTTTAGCTAACAAATACAAAGAAGACGGTAATGCTTTCTTTGCACGCTACGGCTCTGAAATTGGTTTATACAATCTGGAGAATGATTTGTTGTCAGAATGCGGTGTAAAATTGAGTGCAATAAGACTAGCAACTATAGCAAAAGACCCCGAAGCATTAGAAATGTTTTTAGGAATAAAAGATGGAAGATTCTATACGCAATGGAATCCAAGGTCAATCCAGACCAAACAAGGATTGACAGGAAGAATAGCTGCATTTTTACGCCAGGAGTATGATAATGATGCTTTAAGATTCTTTATTAGATACGGAGACAAATTAGGCCAATATCTGATTCTTAAGGACATGGAAAAACAAAATATAAAAATCTCGCCTAGTCAGTTAAATTCTATTTTAGGAAGCACAAGTCTTGTTGCTAGGCTGATGGATATTCCTGAATCTAAATTTCAAGGCAAATGGAATAATATGTCCATCTACCTTCCCATCAAGGACATTGATCGGCTTGTTGATTTTTTAAAAGAGAAATATGAAGCAGATTCCAGTAAGTTCTTTGAAACGTTCAGCAGTTTGGATGGAATAAGCTATTTGATAGAAGCATTGAAAAAGGAAAAGAAAATTAGTCCAAATCCCATGCATCTGACAGAATTCTTAAAAGATGGTGATTTTCTCATGTCAATTCTGGGTGTTGATGATGAACGATTCAGAACAGAATGGAATATACGACTTCTTAAATGTACCAACAAGGAATCCGTTCGTATAAGGGAGTTTCTAAGGGAGCGATATTTTGCAGACACCAATGCATTCTTTGAAAAATATGGCTCAAGAACGGGATCATATAATCTGGCTTGTGATCTCAGAAAAGAGAAAATCCTTCCAAATACAAACTTACGTGATTTATTTTCTCTATTAAAAGGCAAAACAAAAGCAGCAGAATTTTTGGGCATAAATGATCCAAGATTTAGAGATAAGTGGGATCCCAAAATGTTACCTTTTAATTTAGAAGAACTTAATTCTTTGCTCAACTACCTGCGCTCAGAGTTCAAAAAAGACAAAAATAGATTTTTCAAGAAATACGGGAGCAGATTAGGGACAATTATAATAGCTAAAGAAGCGAATAAATACCTCGGAATACTATCAACAAAACCTCAATATTGTTCTTGGATTTTGTCAGATGGCAGAACGCTGTCTGACCTGTTAGGCTGTGAAGATGAACGTTTCTCAACAGAGTGGAGTAGAAGAAAATACATAATTGGATCAAAATCACATATTACATATAAAGAACTGGAAAAGACTGTTGCTGCTGGATTTGAAAGAATGAGGTCTGGTTGCGACCTGCCCGGTATCAACGAGGAGATTAATAAAAAAGACCCCTATATGCTATTAAGACATGAACTAAAAACTGCTGACATGAAAACTACATTGTATATCTTTGGTTTATATTGCAACAAAGACAAAACAAAAATTAAAAAGAACATAAGGGATTCTGTCAAAAAAGACAAAGAAAAGCTTGCTGAGTTAAAAAAGATAAAATCCATGGATGATGT
The DNA here is from genome assembly GCA_016180285.1 of Candidatus Woesearchaeota archaeon. Lineage (NCBI taxonomy): Archaea > Nanobdellati > Candidatus Woesearchaeota > Candidatus Woesearchaeota archaeon. The sequence goes on along the minus strand of JACPBO010000030.1, from coordinate 6,084 downwards.
TGCTGAAGTTGGCGAAGAAGAATTTATGAAACTAACAGGGCATTTGTTATACAGCTTTGACGAGAATATCAGGCAAAAAACACAATCAAAACTTGCAGAAATTTACGCCACTTTGTTTGGGTCATTAACAAAAAACTATAAAGGCTTTTCAGGAGAGCATTTCATGGAATACTGTAAAAATTTTGATCTTTTTATGTTGCACAGAAAAAGGAGAATTGATGAAAGATTTACATTCGCCAAGGGCATAAAATATATGGCTAAGTATTGGAATATGTCTGAAAAGAAACAATTAAAAGACAAAAATGTAATATCCCTAGATGCTCCATTCTATAGGGATAGCAACAGTCCAAAAACTTATCATGATGTGGTGTCATAAAATGAGAGAAATGAAATTAGGAGGACTTATTTACCGAAGAGTGAAGTCTGATTTTAGCAGACTAGCCAAAGAGTATATTACCTACTTAACTAACGATAGGTCAATACCGGATGGAGAAAGAGAAAAAATAATTGCAGTAGATGCGCGGGTATTTTTAACTCTTGCTGCGATTTATCATGATGCTGAAACAGTAAGCTATCTAAATGACGTGCTAGAAAAAGAAACCAAACGATTAACCGGCCATAATAAGGCTGCAAAAAAAGATGAAAAAGAATCTCCTTTAGAAATAAAGCCGCCAATAAAAGAACTTACAGAAAAAGAAACTCAGGATGCAAAGGGATTTAGGCCTTTAGAAGATGTGCTGACTGAATTTGGCATTGATCACGAGATATTCGCTTATGTGGCAAAAAACACAGGCACAGATATAAAAACTGTAAAGATAAATAATTCCCGTGTAGATGTAGTTTCAGATTTAGTTTATGAAAAAGTCAAGAAATATATTGGCGAGATAAGGTCTCGATAATTTATGAAAAATCTAGTTTAGTGCATCAAAAATGACCATCGGAGAAATATCAAAAATAGTATTAAATGACTCAGAAGTATTTAAAGCAATTAAAACTTGCTTAAAAGATGAAAATGAAAAAAGATTTCTGATTTACCTAAAAGAAGATGGCTCTATAAACATGGGGGGAATTATTCATGAAAATGAGAAAAAGCTAAGAGAATTACAAGAGGTTGACCTTAGCAAAGAAATTAAACATATTTTTGATTATGTTTTTAGTGAAAGATATTTGCAATTATGGTCTGAATTTGCTTATGAAGAATTTGTATCATGTATAAAAGCATATAGTGCTAAAAATATGACGTCCATTGATAAAAAATCAGGTATGCTAATTCTAACAAAATGGAGAGAGAATGAATTAACCTTAGAAGATGAAATAAATATAAGGACTGCATTACCGAGTAAAAATCTTTTAGATTTTACTTCAATGACGGCATGTGACCTGTTGGAATTAAATTTATTAAAAGAATATCATCCAACTTCTATTTTAATAAGAGGAGAATTAACCTTCAAAGATTATGTTTCACTATTGATTGCCGAGCAAAATGTCCCAAAAATAGATTTAGAGACTATTAAAAAGATAATGATTTCTGAAATTGCCGCATTTATTTCTGAGCGAGAATACCCTACAAAAGAACTCTATCAAGCGGTTACTGGATCTCTTAATTTGGAAAACAGAATTGTTACCTTGAATTCTGACTTTAAAAAAATGTATAAAAATATCTAAAAGCTACTTCTTCTTCAAATAAAGGATAGTAAGAAATTTCTGAAACCCAAAAAACTTTCTTAGAGTGATATCTGCAGTAATCCCTTAGAGACTATAGTTCCGTAATTCGTTTTGTTATTAAACATGCATCTTCTGAATGTTATAAGTTTCTGATTTCCCAAACATTTTTATATCCTTGCCTTTTCTCCTGTTTCATGCCGAAAGCAGTTTTTCATGAATGGTTCAAAACTTACAATAATGTGTTTGATCAGCATAGCGAGCGCCTTATTTTCAAGCTTATAAGCGAGGGCTATTTCGAAGGATTGAAAAGCCCGATCTCAATAGGAAAGGAAGCTAACATCTTTTCAGCTGAAAAAAAGGACGGCAGCCTGGTTATTGTCAAGATTTACAGGCTGCAGAACTGCAACTTCAATAAGATGTATTTTTATATCCAGTCAGACCCAAGGTTTCCGTCTTTAAAAAAACAGAGAAGAAAAGTAATATTTTCATGGGTGCAGAGGGAATACAGGAATTTGCTGAAAGCAAGGGAAGCGGGAGCCAGAGTTCCAACGCCATTAACATTCGCAGACAATATTGTTGTGATGGAATTTATAGGTAATAAAGAAGCTGCGCCAATGCTTAAAGATTCTTTGCCTCCGGATATGGCTTCTTTTTTCAAAGACATTGTTGAAAACATAAAAAAAATGTACAAAGCAGGGCTGGTGCATGCTGACTTGTCAGCATTCAACATACTCAACTTAAACGAAAAGCCTGTTTTCATTGATTTTTCACAGGGAACAGTCACAGACAACACAGAAGCAGAAAGCTTATTAAAAAGGGACATTAAAAACGTTTGTACATTTTTTAGAAAATACGGATTAAAGGCTGATGAAGAAAAGGTTTTAAAAAGGATCAAGGGAAAATAACCAAAATGGCTGAATTCAGGTACGAGCTCATAATACCAAAAGAAAGAATCGCTGTTTTAATAGGAAAAAAAGGCGAGGTCAAGAAAGCAATAGAGGCAAATACAAATACAAAATTGAACATTGATTCCGGAGAAGGCATTGTCAGGGTAGAAGGAAAGGATGCAATAAGCATGTTCAACACGCAGGAGGTTGTCAAGGCAATAGGCCGGGGCTTTAACCCGGATATTGCAATGCATCTTTTAAAGGCAGACTATGTATTTGAGCTTATTGACATTAAAGATTACGTGAAAGACAAGAAAAATCATCTTATAAGGCTGAAAGGCAGGGTTATCGGTGAAAACGGAAAATCAAGGCGCATCATAGAGGACCTTACCGGAAGCTGCGTATGCGTTTACGGCAAGACAATAAGCATAGTGGGCGAAGCAGAGCATGTTTCTGTTGCCAAAAGAGCTGTTGAAAGCCTGCTTAAGGGAAGCCCGCATTCAACTGTTTACAGATGGCTTGAAAAGCAGAGGAAAGAGCTGAAAAGAAAAGAGATGTTTGGCGAGGAGATTGAGCTAAAGGAAAGCATTAAAAATAAATAGTTAGTTCAACAAGCTGTTCAATCTTCAAAAACTATTTGTCAAAAACCACCAGCCATAGGCTGGTGGCATGTTGCTACTATTTGTAGCATCAGGTGGTTTTTGAGCATGCTCGGAAATATACCACACAACGAAATATGCAGCAGGATATTATCCATCAGTCATAGACTAATGGTATATTTCCGACATATAAATAATCTTACTATTATTTAGAAAATATTAATTTTAGCAGGGTTAAAATGTTGATAAAATAGAAATCTTTATATATCACTTAATATATATAGTTATTAAATGGTACAAGAAACAAGCCTATTGCTAACAAAGAGAGAACTTGAAGTAATAGACAAAAAACTAAAGAAAATGAAGCTGACACAGCAGGACTCTAATTACCTGAGCAAATACATAAGGCCAAAGCTGAGGGAAATGAGCTTAATAGACAGCAAAGGCTTACTATCCCTATTGGGCTACAACCAAAAAATCCCTGCTATTGAAAAAAGGATAAAAAGGCTGGTATTATCAAATATCAAGGAGGTCGGATCTATAACTATATACGGCTCTGCGATCTACAACAACTATGAAAGCTATAATGACATAGATGTACTAGTGGCTGTTAAAAAGAAATTTTGGGAAAAGCTTGGTGAAAAATATAAGCTGATAATCGCTATAAAAAACAAGGCAAAAAAACAGGGCTTAAAGCTGGATTTAGAGATATACACGGAAGAAGCTATTTATGAGTCATACTCCTCAAGTATAACGTTGATTTACCAATTAAAAAACAGCAAAACCATCTATGGGCTATTAAAATTGCCTGCCAAGACAGAAATCTATAAATTAGATTTAAGAATGAAAACAGATTACAGCATAATAGAGCCAGAGGATTTGGGCGGAATATCTGGTCTGGAATTATACAAGGCAATAAGAAATTTATGGTTAATAAAACTGATGATGAATAAAATTATGGACAACATGCTGCTCAATAAAATAATTGAAGATGAGCTGGGTAAAAATCTGGTAAATAAGCTTAAGAATAATCGTGGTTTAGTAACGGACAAAAAAATAGCTTATTTATACTTAAATAGATTATTAAAAAGTACATTGAACGAATTAAAGGAAGCAAAATGGGAAAAACTGCTGTTATAAAATCTCTGTCTAAGTGCATAGGCAATGTTGCTTTGCATAAGGCATTATTAAAACACACAAATAAACCAGAGTCTATTAAACATCTTAGAGATGAAGTTAAAGATTACGCATCAGATGCATTTGAAAAATCCCAGTTGTATTCTTGGACCGCTGAAGAAAAAGAAGAAATAAGGAATAAAGCCATAAGTAGAGCCAAAAACATAATCAAGGGATATCCTGATATCTCCTTTTCAGAAGATGAAATCCGAGAAAAAGTATTTGATACGATGCAGGAATTTTTATTAATGTGAGGCTATCAAAATGAAACGAAAGCTAATAAAGCAGGGTATAAGCGCTTTAACTATTACATTGCCCACAAAATGGGCTGAAAAATTAATCCTAAAGCCAATCTTCAAACATTCATTGCAGCTTACCATATTTTATTCAGTTCTTAACAAAAAGTTAATGGACAGAAAACAATATAAACCAGCATAAAAATAAATAACTATATAAACAACCATTATGCCACTTAAAAAATGCCTAAAGAAAAAGAAGTGATAGAAGAAAGCAAAGAGCCGATTGCAGTTGAGCTCGCTAAAGCTCAGAAAGAGATCTCTGTTGCGGAATTCTTTACAAAGAACAGGCATCTTCTTGGTTTTGACAACAAAAGAAAAGCATTATTGATGGCTGTAAAGGAAGCTGTTGATAATTCCTTGGATGCATGCGAAGAGGCAAGAGTTCTCCCGGAAGTAAAAATCGATGTTATCGACATGGGCCAGGAAAGGTTCCGCGTCATTGTAGAGGATAACGGCCCGGGAATTGTCAAGAAGCAAATACCGCCTATTTTTGCAAAATTGCTTTACGGATCAAAATTTCACACACTGAAGCAGAGCCGCGGCCAGCAGGGAATAGGCATAAGCGCAGCAGTTTTATATGCTCAATTGACAACAGGAAGGCCGGCGAAGATCGTTTCAAAAATCTCTCCGAAAGACCCTGCGCATTATTATGAGCTGCACATTGATACGCAGCATAACAGGCCGGAAATTGTAAAAGAAGAAATCATTGAATGGAAAAAAGAGCATGGAACAAAAATAGAGCTTGACCTTGAAGCAGAATACCAAAAAGGAAGCCAGTCTGTTGATGAGTACTTAAAGCAAGTTGCAATTGTCAATCCGCACATTACAATAATTTACACCAGCCCCAAAGCAGAGCAGATAATTTTTGCAAGAATAATCAATGAGCTGCCGCCGCAGCCAAAGGAAATCAAGCCCCATCCTTACGGAGTTGAGCTTGGAATGCTTCTCAGCATGCTCAAAACCACAGAATCAAGGACTTTGCAGAGCTTTTTAACAGCAGAATTTTCAAGAGTAGGACCTGGAACTGCAAAAGAGATCTGCCAGAATGCAGCATTGCTGCCGAATACAAGGCCGAAAGATATGAGCAGGGAAATGGCTGAAAAACTATCGCAGGGAATACAGCAGACAAAGATAATTTCCCCCCCTACTGACTGCATAACCCCAATTGGGGAAGCATTACTGGAAAAAGGATTAAAAAAAGAAATCAATGCGGAGTTTTACTGCGCAACAAGCAGGCCGCCAGCTGTTTACCGGGGAAATCCTTTTATAATAGAAGCAGCTGTTGCATATGGCGGGGATCTTCCAAAAGAGGAAAACGCAAAACTGCTGAGATATGCAAACAGGGTCCCATTGCTCTATCAGCAGGGAGCCTGCGCAATTTTTGACGCTGTAACTGAAACAAACTGGAAGCCTTATGGCCTGCAGCAGAGCGGAACTTCACTGCCTTTCGGGCCTATA
>JACPBO010000029.1 GCA_016180285.1 Candidatus Woesearchaeota archaeon | reverse complement strand
ACGGAATTATTTTTTTGTTTGTAAATCTTGCAGCGTAATCTGCGAGATTCCTGTCAGGAACAAAAATAATGTTTTTTTCTTTAAGCGAGTTAACAACCTTGACTGCATTTGAAGAAGTGCAGCAAATATCCGAGACTGCCTTTACTTCTGCTGTTGTGTTTATGTACGAAACAACTGCTGCATCTTTATATTTGCTTTTTTCTTTCAGCAATTCTTCTGCTGTAACCATTGCAGCCATCGGGCATTTTGCCTCCAAAGCAGGCAGCAGCACTTTCTTTTCAGGATTCAGTATTTTTGCGGATTCTGCCATGAAATCAACTCCGCAGAATACAATGATCTTCGCATCAGTCTCAGCTGCTTTTCTGCTGAGTTCAAGCGAGTCGCCGATAAAATCAGCCACTTTGTAGATTTCCGGCCGCTGGTAATTATGGACCAGTATAACTGCATCTTTCTTTTTCTTCAATTTGTTTATTTTTTGGATTAATGTTTTTTCATCCATTTTAACCAAACTCTATTGTCCTTAACGGCTTGTCTGCAATGCTGACTCTTATTACAGATTTATGGCCATAATTAAAATCTGTCCATCCATCAATTGTTAACAAATCGTTTTTAGTCATGCCTGAAATTACTGTTATTTCCTTAACTTTCCCGCTGATAAGCTCATACTTTCCAATAGGAAAACTGACAGCATATTTGGCATAACAAGCATATGCTTTAAATGCTTTTCCAAAATGCTTGAACATTGCTGTTGATCCGGTTCCGGTCGAAACAATAATGCCCGAGCTTTTTTGCTCTTCTTCTTTGCCATCAACCTTTATTGCATATCTTGCAGCTATTCCAAAAGGCTTTATGCTTCCTATGTAAACATCATTTAAAGCCAATCCTGCGTGTTTTGAATTAATTTCGACATTCAGTCTTGTTCTGCTCAATACAGAAAAATCACCTTTGTAAAATCTGCCTAATTTCTCTTCTAAATCAGATGCATTAGCGGATGTCAAGCTGCCAACACTATGCTGCGGAGCAGAGTTAACAGCCAGCACTAAAGCAGAGTCAATAAAAGATGCTGCATAGAGCAATGTTCCGTCTCCCCATTACCAGATCAAAATCATCCAGATTTTTCTTTAACTCGTCTTTGGCTATTATCTCGTAAGAAGATCTGTGTTTTTTCAACAGCCTTTCAATTAGAGAAATCGTGCTCTTATGCTCTTCTAAACTGCTTCCTTTATCCACTATCGCAGCTCTCATCTTATGCCTTAGTGTATTATATACACTTACAACTATATAAATCTTTCGGTTTTTTTGTAACGACATAAATGATGGAGCAAATTAAACTCTGACAGCAACATAAGGTAAAAGAAAGGTTTACTCGAACCGAGCTATTTCTTGGTGTGTTCGATTTACAAACTTTATTTCTGAAGCACTTGCAGCAATTATCTCGAGTATTATTGTGTGTTTGGGTCCCAAATAGAGTGGTTGTATTACAGTCCTGTCTTCAGGTACTGAGAAATCAGTTGCATCTGTTCTTGCATCATCCAATAATCTATATTCAACGCTGATCAGAGTTGGAAATATAGGGTGATCATTCCATTTTCTTGGTTCCTTCGTTCGGGATTCATATGCATCAAAGCCACCAGCTGCTTTTTCGCCTCTATAGCTGAAAAATCCTCTTTGTTTGTAGTCTGGGCCTAATAGGAAGAATTGAGAATGATTTACTTTTAGTGTATGCTGCTCTTCAGCTTTTGCTTGACTTGTCAATTTGCCTTGCATTTATGTTGGATTATATTACTGATTTATAAATCTTCCTATTTTGTCGTATTTTAAAAGTAGTGATAAATCGAAAAGCTTATAAACAGTAGAACGGATTGAAACCCGTTTTCCACTGATGAATTTTCTTAAAGTAAAATAATTATAGTTGAGCACCTATCCACCAGTCATAGACTGGATGGCATTACGGTGCTCAAGAATTTATTAATACACTGTCAGCGTTGTCTGGCCTGTTCCCGAATATTTCTGCCTTTCTAAGATGTCAGGAAGTTTTCATCCTGTTTGTAAATGACCATTATCTCGTATATATTTTATAAAAATAAACGTTTTATAATTATTTTTAATCTTTCTCCAGTCTTTTTATATATTCGTTTTGCAGCAAAGCGACAGTTTTTGATCCCTGAATTTCGCCTCTGCCGATCATATTATACGCCTGATAAAATGGAATCCTGACAACATCAATCTTTTCTGCGTCTTCCAGCTTTTGATTTGTTTTTGTATGCTGGCCATAGGCGTAATACAAATCAACCATTTCAGTATCGTGGCCTTCACTTGAGCCAATTGTTGCAAAAAAACGGACTTGTTTTTGGTCTATCCTTATTCCGCATTCCTCTTCTAATCCTTCAACAATAACATCCAAAGAGGATTTGCCTGGCTTATCCATGGTCTCTGCTGGAAGCTCAATTATTTCTTTAGCTACAGGAATCCTGTATTGCTTAACAAGCCAAACAAAATCTTCCTGGTCAATGTACATTATGGCGCAGGCGTTTTTTGAAACAACAACATCATAATGGCGGCCGTCATATTTTCTTCTTACCAGCTTTACGTGGCCATCATAAATAAGCTCATCATTTTTACCGAGCATTGACAGGCCTTTCATTTTAACCGCACCTTGAACCATGCTTTTGCAGTTTCTTTGCTCTTGCGTATTTTTTCAGTTGGCATTTTCACCACCAGTATATTTTATAATGTCTGCTCCGTTTATTTTTTCAATAACAGCCATTGTTGATTCAGGAACATAAGTCTGCCATGGGCCGCCTGCTTTAACCCTCTCCCGGATTTTTGTTCCGCAAAGGCGGCCATCGCCATTATCAGATCTTTGCGGCATATATGCTCTGTAATTTTTACCGTAATTAGTAAAGCAGCCCAATGTATGGGCATTGCCAGATACAATGATTGTATCTTCTTCATTGCAGCCAGTTATTTTTTCAACATAGTTTGCGTAATCTTCGTTGTTATTTATGTCAGGTATTTTGTACATCTCAACTGGCGTTATCAGCTTTTCCAGGTTAGGCAGCCACATTGCCCTGATTTCATCAAAATAAAAGGGATTCTTTGGCGTTCTATTTTTTCCTTCTTCGCCTATTCCCAGGATTATTTTTTCTAGCTTAAGGGCATCAACATCCTCGATCAATGCTATGTGGCCTTTGTGCACTGGCTGGAATCTTCCGATAACTAACGCTTTCATTTTTTATTCGCCACTGGTCTGATATTTTTTCATCCCCAATATGTGTTCCCTCAACCTATCATATTCTTTTGTTTGCCTGAAGGGAATCATACTTTCCCTGATGTCATAGCCATAGGCAGACTTGCTTGTCAGTATAATCGGCGGCGACTGAATGCGCTTGAAAACATTTTTTTGAATGCCGCTGACGAGCCACTCCATGTCTTCAACAAATTTCCTAGGATCATCAACACCATACCTCTTAATCATCTCGGCGCTTATTCCAAGATTCTTTTCAAGAACGCCGGCAATATACCACCTGAGTGCATCTTCCGGAGTCTTCTTTTTATAATCCGTAAATGCCTCCAGCAATGCACAATGATAGCCGAATTTCATAGGATCAACTTGGTTGTACTCTAATTCTGCGCTTGGCTGTATCTGCTCTTTTCTAAATCTGAATAGATCATCCGGAATGAGTATTTCCGGGATTACTTCTTTCTTGAATACTTCTTTATTGATGTATTTGGCAAGTTCAACTATCTCTGCTTTGGTCAGGTCTCCTATTGGGGCATAAGCTCCGCCAACATCGCCATAAAGGGTAACGTAGCCAACAGCAATTTCCAGTTTATTGCCGTTGCACGTAAACAATGCACCATATTTTGAGGCAAGATTTGATAATATCGAAGTTCCCCTTATCTTTGCCTGAATATTTTCCTTGTTTAATGTTGATAGCTTGGCTTTTCCATCGGCTTCTATATTCTCAAGAAGAGCTTCATTTAATTTTACAATTTCTTCTATTGGAAGCTGCATATATGCAATTCCCAGGCTTTCAGCGACTCTTTCTGCTGTTTGTTTTGTTTTTTCAGAATTATACTTTGTAGGCATATTAACTGCGCAAACATTTTCCCTGCCAACTGCCTGCGTTAATAATGCAGCAACTACAGCGCTGTCAATTCCTCCGCTTAAGCCAATTACATGCCTTGGATGCTCTTCTCGCCCAAAAAGATCTTTCACGTGCCTTATTCCTTCCACTATTGCCTTGTATTTTTGCGCTATCTTTGGCTCTTCTTTTCTTTCAACTTCTTTTGCATCAAAGCAGCCAATAATCATCAGCTCTTCTTTGTATGCTTCTTTGCTCAGCATAATTGGCTTACCATCAGCATTGTATGCAGTTGATCCGCCATCAAAAGTAACAAGGTTTTTTCCATTATTCTGGACACCAATGCAGTTAACATAGAGAAAAGGAACAAAGCCATTTCCTGATTCCTGCTTTAAGAACTGAACCCGCCTGTCCCTTGCGCTGTTCTTCCCATGCGTCCATGGCGATGCCGATAAATTAACCATTAAATCTGCGCCATTATCGATCAGCATTTTTGTAGGGTTTTGCGCTTTTCCTTTTCTTCTATAATCTTCGCACCATAAATCTTCGCAAAGCTCAAACCCTATTGGAACCTTTTTGCCATTGAGTTCTATCAGGAAAGGCTGTTTCAAAGATTCAAGGCCCACATTAAAGTCCTTTGCAATGTCTTCCAGCGAAAAGAAATATCTTTCATCATCAAAGATCCTGTAATTAGGCAGCAGTGTTTTGGGCTCTGCACCTTTAGGTAAAATCTTTGTTTCCCTTGCTCTTTCAACATATTCCTGATTTTGTACAACATAAACCGCATTATATCTCCTTATTCTGCCATCTTTATTTGGGTGAAGTGCGCTATCTTTAACCCTGTCATTAATATGCTCATCAAGGAAAATATTTCCGAAAGCTATTGCTATGCCGCTGCTTGCTTTTCTGATCTCTTCATTATATTCCATCAAATCCTTGCAGAAATCGTCATTCAGCCACATATCTCCCAATAAGTAGCCGCCAATGCACATTTCCGGGAATGCAATCAGATCAACTTTCTTTTGCTTGGCCTCTTCAATCATCCTTATCATGGTTTCCAGATTCTTATCTGGCCTGTTTGGAATAACTTCCATCTGCGCTAGTGCGATTTTCATTTTTCATCATCCTCTTTCTTTTTCCTCATAATACGGAGTCAAACAAAACCTATAATTATCGCCTCTCTCAAAAGGAGCTATTAATTCCTGTAAAGTTGGATTAAGCTTGGCGGCGTCATCTTTTGGCAAGTAGCCTAAAAGTATTGCATCGCTAGGTTGTATAGCTAGCTTAAACTCGTCATTGATCTCTTCAATAATTTTTTTCTGAACTGGCCTGTATTTAGCGTATAATTCATCAATCTTCATATTATCAAAAATCCTTTCTGCGATTAAAAGGGCAGGAATACTTTTAAACCATTTATTGGAGTAAAGTGAGGGAATCTCATTTCTGCTAAAAGTAAATCCCACTCTATAGCGGAATAATCCAAATGGCTTGCTCAACGATATCGCGGCGGCTTCTACATTTTTATGATTAATGCCAAATTCATACTGCGTAGTGGAACCTGCATAAGATAGATCGTAAAATATTTTGTGCCCCGAGTCGCATATTTCCATTATCGTTTTGTTAGGAATTATATTGCCATCCCTAGCCGAAGGGTTGGATATAAACCATAATCCTTTTTCCAGTCTAGATGGCGATATTTTTTCTAAATCAATTTCAACAGCAGCGATATTTCTGGTTTTAGCAGTTTCTTTGAAGCCCTCATATTCGCCTTTCAGCACATAAATTTGATTAACTCCTTTAGATTGCAATAAAGTTAAATACTCTCTAATGCCTTCGCTTGAGCCGGAAGTGGGGTAGCTAAATTCAAAGTTTTTTAAATCAGGTACAACATTTGCATAAAACTTTAATAATTTTTCAATGACAGGCTCATGAAAATAATCTAAGTCAACATTGCTTGACGTCAAAAACATTTCATGAGGATAATCAATAATTAAATCATCTATTAATCTTTTAACTTCTGGAAAATAATAGCTATATACTGCTTTCATTGTTTTTAATTGTTTCATAGCAAGATCGCCCCCTGGTATTGCCAATCATACCTAAGATGGCCGTCAGGAAAAAATATTAGCTGCCTGATCTGGCTTGATTTCGGGTCAATTGTTAGCGCATCAGTAAAGCATATATTCTGGCCGCCAAGATCGTACACTGCAGCGCCATGCGCAAGCTCCATGAGCAGAGTGGCATTTGTATCAAGATGATCTTTTATGCGTTTAAGGGCATCATTATCAACAGCATGCTTGCCAACCCAATCAGAAATTTCATCGTTCCTGCTTGACTCTGGTTTTCTTACTGGCCTTAGTGTCAGCTGCTCTACATCATTCTTTTTTGCAAACCGCACTAATTCCTCTAATTCGGTAATATCATCAATATACTCTTTAAGCATCGTGCATGACAATCTTACACCAAATTTTTGCGAATGAAGTTTGCTTATCAGACCTTCTAAATCAAAATATTGTTTTCTTTTTGGCAGATAGATTTCTCTGTTTTTCTCTGCATCATAATGCGCTATTGAAATCGCTACCAAGGTCATGCCATGATCGTACCATTCTTTAAGGTATTTGTCATAAGCTGGTTCTGCCAAAGTTATGCCGTTTGTTTGAAGCTCGGTAAAAGGGAATTTATAGTCTTTCAAATGTTTCATATAGTCTGTTATAAGCTCTGGAAACAAGGTTGGCTCTCCTTTTCCTGTTAAAAGCACAGTGGATGCACCACAATCTTTAGCGTATCTTGCTGCTATGTCAAAATTTCTCCAGTTAACATCTACGTGTTTATTTTCAACACCCAACTGAGGGGTCATTTTAGATACGCAATAAGGGCAGCTTGCATTACATGCCTCAGTTCCTATGACGATGCTGTATGTTTGCACTTCCATGTTAAACACCTTTATCTTACAATCTCCTCCAAAACTTTTTTTGTATTGATGAATTTGGCCCCTGCTTTTTTCATTTCTTCAATAGCTGCTTCAGTTGTTTTTGGATCAACTCCCTTGATTGCATCTTCAACAACATAGCATTGAATCCCTCTTTGCTGTATTCCTAGAACTGCTGCCTTCACGCAATAATCAGTTGCAACTCCGTAGACTATTGCTTCTTTTGGTTTTTCTATATGTAAGACATGCCCAAGTGCAGGATTTGTGAATATGTCATATGCTTGTTTCTCAAAATAGGTTGGGATAAATATGTGACCTTCTTCCTCAGTTTTTTGAAATCTTATTGAAAACCACTCGACTTTAAATGCCCATTCTGTTTGACCCCAAACATCCATTGATTCTGACAAATGCGGAATATAGATGCTTCTATCTCCATACCTATCAGTCATCGCTGAATCCGCAGGTTTACCGGACCCTATCGTATATAGCAAGGTCTCTCCTATTTTTGTTTCACCGCCTGTTTTGGCCATGCAATGGTCTGGGAAAGGTCCGCCCCATCTTTGCAGTTCTCCTTCCCTGTCTTTGTATTCCTCTGTTCCAAAATGCCTGTCAACAGAGCCTATTACAGGTATTCCATGTGCTTTTGCATGTTCTGTCAATTTCTTTAAATTTGGCTTAATCAACTCTGCATCAGGAATGTATAATGCTCCAAATTTACTCATGAAATCGTGTTGCGTATCTATATCATAGAATATTCTCATCTTGCCCGCCTTTCTCATCTCACCCACCTTCTCTGGTAATCCTGCTCTTTCTTTTGCTCAATTACCCTCAAAATGTAATACTGGGGCTTTGCTTGTTGATCTTCTAAAGGCACGTCTAAAGTTACGGCATCAAATTGCCTGATTTGATCGTCTTCTGCATATTTTCTTTCCTGCAGCAAGAGATGCATTCTGCCCTGCTCATCTTCAACAATTGCCCCTGTTCGTTCTTGGTCCATTTTACCCGCCTCCATATTGTTTTGTCAATTGCTCCACTAAATTGTTTAGAGCTGGAGCTAACTCGATAGTGTATTGTTGATCAACTCTAACTTGTTTTAATTCATCAGGAAGTTTTGCAACTTCTTCTAAGCAGTATTGCCTTGTTTCTTTTAGGCCTCTTCTTTCCCTAACTCTCCGGCCATTAAGAACTGCTTTTTCCAGCAAGGGTTTTCCTTCTATTTTTTCAGTTTCTAAAGCAATTATGTCTTTTTCATATTTTCCCTTATTTTCTATTCTATAGATTTGCTTCTTTCCAGGCAAAGTTCTTTTTTCATTGCTTAATTTGATCTTTGCCCCATCATCATCTTCTACCAGCTTATAGACGCCAGGAATTGCGGCGATTGGCTTAGCAGTTATCATTTCTGTGCCAACGCCATAGCCATTAATTGGAGCTCCTGCTTTCACTAAATCATCTATTTTGTACTCATTGAGGTCATTGCTTGCAACTATTCTGACATAATCAAGGCCTTGCTCATCAAGGATTGCTCTTGCTTTTTTTGATAAGTCTGCCAAATCTCCGCTGTCAAGCCTTACTGCCCCAAGCTTCTTGCCCTGCTGCTCTAACTCCTTGGCAACAACTGCGGCATTTCTTGCTCCCTGCAATGTGTCATAGGTATCAATAAGCAAAGTTGGATTGTTTGGAAATGTTTTAGCATAAGCTCTGAATGATTCCAATTCAGCAGGAAAGCTCATGACGAAGCTATGCGCCTGAGTGCCATTTATAGGGATTTTATATTCTTTTCCAGCCTTGACATTTGAAGTTGCTATTGCTCCGGCGATATAAGCGGCTCTTGCTCCCTTTATTGCAGCATCTTCTTCTTGCGCCCTTCTTAAGCCAAAATCAACAACTTTTGCACCTTTAGCAGCATTTACAACCCTGTTTGTTTTAGCTGCGATCATTGTCTGAAAGTTTATAATGTTCAGCAAGGCGCTTTCAACAAACTGCGCCTGGGTTCTTTTTGCAGTTACCCTTAATACCGGCTCATTTGGGAATATCAGAGTTCCTTCTTTTACCGCGTAAACATCACCCTCAAATCTGAAGTCTTTTAAGAACTCTAAAAAATCCTCATTGAAAATTCCTTGTTCTCTTAAGTAAGCTATATCGTCTTCCTCAAATCTCAGGGTTGTTAAATAGTCAACAGCATCTTCAATTCCATTGGCTATGAAATACCCCCAGTCATTTGGAAGTTTTCTTATGAACAGGTCAAATGTTGCAGCATCATCTTTATTGTTGTCAAAATAAGCTGCGTTCATTGTCAGCTGGTACAGGTCCGTCAGCATTGTTTTGTTTTCTTTCATTTTGTTTTTACTTATTGTATTTTATACACTTACTATGATGAAAAAATAACTGAGCTTTTATCTCTTAGTGTATGATATACACTAATAAGTATATAAATATTTCTATACTGCAGAATATATGTCAAGAATAAAATTAAAAATGGCTTTGCAGCAAAAATAATTCAAAAGATTTATATACCACCATCAAGTTACACTATTTATGAAAAAAATGGATATCTTATCTTGCGCTCTTATTGCCGCACTCACATGTTATAACTTTTATGATCATGGATATAGAAAAAACAACTATGTGAGAATGAAGTTCAAAGATGCTAAAGAAGAGATTTTTGTTTTTTTTAAAGCCAAAGATGAGGATTTTATTGACAGATTAACAATAAAAATTGATGATAAAACATACATTAATGGCACATTAGATGAATTCGCCTCTGATGGCAACATACGTATAGAAAATAAGAAAGATCTAAAAAGAGTAAACGGGCTGGTAGGTTATTTTGGACTCTCTGCACAAGAGCTGTATTCTTTACAGATAGGAGAGCATGAAGTCAGAATCACTATTGAAGATAAAAAGGGAAATCTTAGGAGTGCTATTGGCAGCATAACTATAACACCGCCGTATAAAAAACAGCAAAACGAATGCGTTCTTATTTAAGCAATATAATTACAGCATCCTATATCCCTTTAATTTAAAAGAATAAATCTTTGCCGGGCGGTGAGCTCCTTCCATTTTTGTTTCCGGCAGCCCCTTTAATATTCCTAACTCGCTGATTTTCTTCCTGAAATTCCTCTTATCGGTCTTTTTATCCAGCACTATTTCATGCGCCTGCTGCAGTTCTGTCAAAGTAAACTTCTCAGGCATCATCTGGAATGCAATGTTTGTATTCTGCATTTCAAACCTTAAATGCTGCAGCGCGTCTTCGATGATTTTTTTATGGTCGAATGCCAGGTCAGGCAGATCATAAACAGAATGCCATCTTGCCAATTCCGCATCAGATGTCGAATGAAATTTTATTTTATCGCCATCTATTAAAGCGAGAAAAGGGATTGTAATGACCCTGCCGCGGGGATCCCTGCCAACATCGCCAAAAGCATGGAGCTTTTTCAGGAAAATATTCTTAACTCCTGTTTCTTCTTCCAGCTCGCGCCTTGCAGCATCTTCAAGATTTTCATCCAGTTCAACAAACCCGCCAGGCAGGGCGTATCTGCCTTTGAAAGGGTCGTTTTTTCTTTTTATCAGGAGGATCTTGAGCTCCTTATCCAGTATGGTGAAGATTACAGCATCTACTGCAATATAGAACCTGTCTTTCTTTAATTCTTCCATTGATAGTGTGATGACTACAGTAATATTTAAACCTTGCTTCTTATTTGAAATCACTAAATAGTAGTTAAAAATAGAAAGATTTATAAATGATGAGTGCATCATACTACCATATGAGGCATAAGTTAAGCGTAACAATAGAGCAGGATCTGATTCTTGAAATAAATGATACTATGGCTAAAAACAGGCTTTTCAGGAGCAAAAGCCATGTTATTGAAGAGGCTTTAAGAACATATTTTGAAGGTGATGATCAATGAATAAATTACGTTTGGGTGTAGCGGGTTACTGTCCACCTACAAGATTTGATGAAAAAAAAGCATTAGATTGTATTATAGATGCTTATAATTTAATTATACAAGATTTTCCAAATCACGAAATAACTGTTGTTGCAGGAGTAACTAACGTCGGTGTTCTTAAATTAGCTTATGAAGAAGCTAAGAGGAGGGGTTGGAAGACTGCTGGTGTTGGTTGCAAGAAAGCTTATGATTTTGAATGGTTCCCTACTGACGAACAGCCAATAATTGTTGGTGAGAATTGGGGGGATGAAAGCCAAGCTTTTGTACACGGCACTAAAATACCTCACCACCCTCATGAAAATGGATTAGATGCTTTAGTAAGAATAGGTGGTGGAGCTCAATCATTGAGGGAAATAGATCAAATGAAGGCTATGGGAAAATCAACCTATGAGTATGAATTGGAGAAGTTTTAAAGGCGGTAAACAAAAATGATCTCAATATTCACAAAAGGAAAATTGATCAAGTATGCTGAAACAAGGCTTTTTGGCAGAAACTTGGCTCCCGAGGATATCGGAAAAATTGAGCTTTATAACGGAATTCTGCCTTCGTCGCTGGAACAGGCCATTCGCAGAGATCACGGTGATTTTGAAAGAGTTGTTCAGGAGAATGGGCGCGAGCCTATCTATTTTTACAGGCCTTCTTCAGGAAAAGGAACATTGCTTATTCCTCAATACAGCGGATTTGGAAGAGGAGAGAGGTACAGGCGGCTGATTGAAGAGTATATTGCAGTTAGCGGAAAAAATATGGCATTTGAAATTCACCATTTAAACAATAATGAAAGAGATGCAAACATTTACTATGAAAACCACGCCTATGATTTTGTAGCTGGCTTGTTTGTTCCTTCAGAAAAATATGAGGACAGGATAGTATTCCCAAGTTGTGATATCAAAGATATAAGAAAAATCATTTTTGGATCAATAGATGCCATAGCAAGAGCGACCAAGATTATTGCAAAAGGCCAAAGCGAATATTTGGATGCCCAGATAGCTGAAATAAAAGGCGAGAAGATACTGAACATAGGTCCTGTTTATGCTGATCAGGCAAAACATATCATCTATAAGATGCTTCGGGAATATGCAGCACTGGCTGAAAACGAAGGCAAAAAACTAGAAATTGATTTATTCATGTTTGGACGTGTAGGCGGCTTAGATGATAAACTGCAGAGGAATGATCTGGTTTATCCGACAGCAATCATTGATGATGTTGACCTAAAGAACGGAAAAAGGTTTGAGTATCCGATGCATAATGTTTTATCTCAAGGCAAGAGCGAGTTAAATTTCAATGTGCCCACTATAGTAGATGAGTCTATTGAACAGCTTGAAGAGGCAAGGAAAAATGGCTGCGTATGCGTAGAGATGGAAAGCAGGGAAAGCGCAGAAGCGGTAAATGACGCAAGAAGATGGT
>JACPBO010000028.1 GCA_016180285.1 Candidatus Woesearchaeota archaeon | reverse complement strand
TAATTGAATGTTATGTCGCCGCTGAATTTTGCGCCTGATGTTAAAGCCGATCCGCATGTTATATTGTACGTTCCCTTTGCGCCATTAGCCAAAGTTGATGGCGAACTTGTGCTTCCGCATCCGTTGACAGTCAATGCAACTGAGCTCATGCCATAGCCAAGGCTGTTCTGCAGCACCAATGTTATCTGCGATGTTGTTG
The DNA here is from genome assembly GCA_016180285.1 of Candidatus Woesearchaeota archaeon. Lineage (NCBI taxonomy): Archaea > Nanobdellati > Candidatus Woesearchaeota > Candidatus Woesearchaeota archaeon. The sequence goes on along the minus strand of JACPBO010000028.1, from coordinate 12,715 downwards.
CCCTATGGTCCAAGCAGGCTACGCCGCTGGGCATAACACATTTGCTGGGCAAAAACTTGTCCGGGCTTAAAACCCCGAAATACGCCAATGCTCCTATTGCAACAAGAACAACTAAGATGGCCCATCCATAGGTCATCAAGAATTCCATTGCAGCTTGTCCTTTCTTAAACATACATTTCACCTCTTTTTTATGTTAACCTTGATTTATATTGGATATGCTGTTTTTTATTAAACCTTCCTTATAAATCTTTCTGATTTTTTGTTTTACTCAACCCTTGTAACCATGCTGCCGTAAGTTGTTTTGTTAAGCAAAGTGTCTTTTTCTTCATAAACTATTGTTATGTCTCCTGTGAATTTAGCCTTAACATCGCCATTAGAGCAGCCTGTTAAAACAAGATTTGCCTTATCGCCATTGTCCAAATTCTGGGTGAATGCCTTGCTGCACGCTCCTACTGCTATATTTGTCACAGTTATGTCCTTTCCAAGCGCATTTGTCAAAACTAATGTTGTCTGCGCGCTTTCAACCTTATATCCTGTGCAGGCAAGACCTGGCGAAATGATGCATTTGCTGGGCAAAAACTTGTCCGGGCTTAAAACCCCGAAATACGCCAATGCAGCTATTGCAGCCAAAACAACCAAAATAGCCCATCCATACGTTGTCAAGAATTCCATTGCAGCCTGTCCTTTTTTTAACATAAAATCACCTCGATTTACCTTAATTTTACTTAATTACTATATAAATTTTCCTTTTTGCCGCTGAAAATTGCCTGTTTTTATCATTCGACTACTGAAATAACACTGCCTGTTATTGCGCCGGCATTCCCGCTTGCATCAACATACTCTATTTTAATGTTCCTCTCTATATTTTTTCCGCTTTCTTCTTTTTTGCAGTTATCAAGGCTAATCGCTGCCTTTTCGCCATTTTTTAAAAGAATATTCTCTTCTTTATCTCTGCAATCACTTGCTTTTACCTTGTTTATTATTATATCATCTCCCTTGTTTTCAATAAAAACCGTTGTTGCAGTTGATGTGATCTTATAATCAATGCAGCCAAGATTTTCAGAAAAAAGGCATGCATATTTCTCTTTTCCATTGTCGGTTATAAACCCGAAAGATGAGAGAATAGCTATGACTATGAATACTTTTGTTATTGCATCAATTATTTTTTGATTTAAGCCCTTTCAATAACTCAACCAGCTTATTCCTGCTTTTCTCAAATGCCTCGTCAGATATTAGTTTTGAGTCATGGGCTTCTTCCAAAACGCCAAGCTCTTTTTCAAGCTTTTCCTTGAGCGCGAATTTCTGCTGCTGCTCGTGCAAGTATTCCTTGCTTTCATATTTTTTCATTCTGGATTCAAGCTCTTTTGCCTGGCTTTTGATAATGCCATATCTTTTCGAAGCAAACTTTGTTATGGCCGGGCCTATATTTGATATCTGGCCTGACCAGTATGTTCTTGTGAAGAACAATATAAATGATGCTATAATTGCGAGCGTCCATATTGCTGATAATTTTCTTGTTATCGGGCACGAAACATCAAAAGTGGCGGTATCCGTCAATATTGTTGAGAAATCCTTTCTTAGCCTTGAGATTACTGTATATTTCCCAGATGGAAGAGGCTGCAGGCTGAATAATTGCGGAACAACTGCTTCTTTTCCAGATGATATATTTGTCAATGCATATATGCTTGAAAAGACATTTTCAAATTTCTCTGATACAACCTCTGTTTCAAGATTGAAGCCATATGCCTTTGCAGCCATGATTATCAGAGTTGTGAGATTCACTTTTGAATTGCATATGTATGATGGCTTTTCAACTATAGCCTTCAGGACAGGGACATGCTCCTGGTATATTATCTGAATATTTTTTGTATGATTGCTTTTTATTTCATCAAAAAGAACAAAGTCAGCTGCATTTAATTCATTTTCAGGCATATTTTCAATTGCTATGCCTAATATTTTTTCCAACTCTATCGGAATGAAGTACATCACATTTTTGTAATCCGCAAGAGCAGTGTTTTCAAGCGTTGCATTGAATAAAAATTTTACAAATGTGTTGTTTATTGATAAAATCACTGTTTCCCTTTTTGATTCTATTACCGGCGGGGTTAATATCTGAAGCGTGTATTTTTGTTTTATTGACGGCTCGAAGCGGTCATGCCATAATGCAAACAGCTCACCGTCCTTTTTCAGCTCTAAAGCAGACCTTTCTTCGCCTTTAATCATATAGGCATTAAGGATGTCGCTGAATACATGAGTGCTAAATCCCTGCTCAACTGCAACTTCATTCGGATTGTAAACTTCTATTGTGTTGAACCAGCTTACCGGCTTATTGGCCTTTGGCGCTTCTTCCTGCTGGAAGTTTGTTTCTGTTATCTGCAATGGCAGATTTATGAATTTTTCAACTCTTATTGCAATATAAGAGTCCTCAAAGATTCTGCTTTCCCTATAGGGATTATATCCAGATACCCTTACAAGAAGGTTGTGCGTTCCGTATGGAAGCTCTGTATCATAGATTATTGAGAGCTTGTCGCTGTCATAAAGATGCCATGCCTTCTTGCCCTCTATGCTTATTGTCTTGTATGCTGCTGAGCCAATTGCCGCTGTTCCTTCAGCTATTATTAAATCGCTTTCTTTGAAATCATTCCATTTCGATATTTTTGAAGTGAATGTTTTGGCAATAACAGAGGAATAATTGAATATGCTTCCCAAAGGAAGGTAAATCAAAATGCGCATATCGCTTGCCCCTTTTTTTCCATAATCCTGCACACCATCTATGACTTCGACATTTATTAAGTTCTTTTTTACAACCTTTGAAAAAGCCATCTCATTTATAATGTCGAGCACAGGCGCAATGCCGGCTACTATGCCTCCGCTTCCTCCGCCAGCTGATGAACCGCCTCCACTGCTCGGAGATGGAGTTGGCGTAGGTGTAGGTGTTGGCGTGACTGCATAGCCTGTTATTGTTTTTGCAGCTGATGAATTTCTGGTTAATGGAGTTCCTGAGCTTGTTTTTACTGTTATGTTTGAAAGGAAATCAAATGTCTGGTCTGACGCAGATGGAGTTCCTGTCAGGATATATTGCAGCACTATGTCTTCATTCTGGCCAAGGCTGAAGTTCAGAAGAGCGCTCATGTTTGTAATGTTGAGGAAGATATAGCCGTCATTTGATGAAGTTGCATTCACTATTGTTATGTTTGCATAGCCTGTTATGATGTATGTTCCTGTTGAATTTACATAAAAGGCATTGGCTGAGCTTATGCTTCCGGACCATAATGCAGCTGCGCCTGCTGCTGTCTGCCTTGGAATTGTTGAATTCATCAAAATATCATTTATGCTTATCGAAGCCTGGCCAAGGTTTCTTACAGAGTCTGTAATATTTACTGTCCTGCTGGAAGCTGTGTTTGCTGCTGTTGCAACTGACTTGCTTAAAGAATCGTCCATTTCATATAGTGCAGGAAGACTCATCCTGCTTATTGTTGAGCCAATATAGATTGGATTGTTCCATACAACTTCCCAGTTGAATGCCGCTGCGTAATAGGGCTTTGTGCTGTTTGTCGCCTGTATGCTTGTATAAAATGTTTGGTTTGGCGTTAATGCTGTTTCCGGGCTTGAAGATGAGATCGCAGTCTGAAGGTCATCCACCCTGTACAACGCCCATGAATGCAGCGTGTAATTAAGGGCTTGAGCAACATTTACAATATAGCCTCGGACGCGCCACAAAACATCATAGAGCAGCTCAACGCCCTCTCTTATCGGGCCGCGGGAGAATGTGTTATTGAGCAAAACTCCGCTGATAGTTGTGTTGACATTGGATGACGCATTTACGCTGTAATCTGAATTGAGAGCAACAGTAAGGTCTGTTTCATTATAATTTATGCCGGGCGTTATAGTGGCATTGAAGGATATTGTTAAATTTCCATTCAATGTCCCGCTCCAGTTGATCATGTCATTATAGGAATCTGAATCGCTGTCCTGAACTGTTGCTGTTCCTGAGGTTGCTGATGCCGATGTTATATTCATTGAATCATTGCTGCCCAATATATTTTTTGCTGCCTGCATGAAAAGCGTTATTTGAATTGAAGCTGTTGTTGATGCTGTGATGTTAAATGTGAAATTATTCTGGACTGAAGGGATAAGGTCATTGCCTCCTGCAAGATTTGCGTAAGCCAGCCTTAATGCTGTCCTGTTCGAGACATTGCTTATTGAATAAGAGCTGGACTGCTGGCTGCTGTTAGTGTCAACAAATATCCTTGTCCTGTCGCCTGCATTCACAGACGCTGCTGTTGCCCTGTAAGATTGCGTTGAGTTCAGGTTTGTGTTGTTTGCTGTTGAAAAATTGATCCTGAGGTACTGCAAAACATCAACTGTGTTGCCTGCATCAACCTCAACATAGCCTGTTCCTGTTGTGTTTAGAATGCCGCCTGTAACGTTGTAAATTGTTGTTGATGTTTCCACCAGATAAGGCGTGGGAGCTGCGGTTATCAGATGTGAGAGAAGCGCAACTAAGAAGAACATCAGGATTATTTTCAACATTAAGATCTTTTTCATTTTTTATCCCCTTTGCCTTTGATTTCCTCAAGCTCAACATACCATTTCTTTGCCTTGCTGTCAAACTTGAAAACCACATTGTGCTTTTTTTCGAGATCGAGAGAGAAAAGAAGCGGCATAGGAATAGTTGTTTCATAGCTGCTTCCCCTTGTGTAAAGCTTGCGCTTCAGATCCATGCTATGCTTATTGAAAGAACTCATATATAAATATACTTATTATTTTACTTATATTTTTACTTATTTAATGACAGCCCTATTCCCAATATTATCTACAATCGAGCTCAACAACGGCTCTTTTTGCGATAACTCAACCTTGAATTTCTTTTTTGTGTAGATTAAAGGGTTTAAGTTAACTCCAGCAACCACTGAAATTTCCCTGCATATCTTACCGACCAGCTTCCTATCTTCATTAACAAATAGGATATCAATATCGCTTTTTTCAGTCGGATGCCCTGAAACATAAGATCCGAATAAATAAATTCTATAACTGGAATTTATTAGTTCTTTGTTGTTAATCAGCCAATTAATTACTGTTTTTAATATTTCAGATTTATCGATTACCTTTTCAAAATGATATTCCTCCAATAATTGCATCAAAAGTTTATAATCCCTGTTTTTATCAAGAGAATACTGGATTTCTTTGCCTTTATTCTTTTTAATGATAATTTTTGAAGCATATAGCTTTTTTAAGATATTAAAGACAAGTGAAGGGTTCATTTTTAATTTCTTAGAGATATTCCTCAGATAATCTTCTCCTTCAGCGTATATTTCAAACATAACATCCAGCCGTGATTTGCTCAAAGGCAGTATTTTTGAAAGATTCATAGTAAGCCCGCCAGGATTCTTATATTATTCTTTATTTTATTCAATTCCTGTTCGATATCGTCTTTAGTTACTTCCTCCCATGCTTTCGGCTAGTATAATGCAAAATTTCTCTGAATTCTGAAATCATCAATATCCTGCACAGCATCTTCAGAAGTCATGGCGGCGTTTTTAGCTGCATTTTCAACAACCAAATGCAATTGAGAGGCAATCTTATCGGTAATGATGCTGTTTTTTAATAAGGCAGTTAGAATGCAGCCATGATCTTTTGAATAAAAGCCGAAATTTTTAACTAGGATGGCATTAAGCATATGGAATAATGACTGATACGCCTTGATCCTAGACCAATAATAATCGCCATTTTTGAAATCATTATCGGCAGAAGCAATATCCTTCTGGCTTCTAACCATATAGTCCTGAAACTGCCCGCTATCAACCTTTCTAAAGCTTTTTTTCTTTTCACAGTTTTGGTATGCTTTGCCCAGAGCTTCTTTGGTTTTAGGCAGCGCCCTTTTTGCCATGTTTTCACCTTGTTTGTTTTATAGTAAACATATGTTTACTTAAGAGTAAACTAACCCATATATAAGCTTTTTCATTTTTTATCTCCTGTTTTCAGCACAGCCCTGTGGTGGCACGTCCATATTGTGCGGTCATCCCTGCCAGTCAATTCAGCAATCTGGTGGAATGTAAGGGATTCAACATCCTTCAGATAAGACGCAATTGACTCAAGGATTGACAATTTTTTCTTGGATAAAAAAGAAATAGGAATAAAATGAAAAGAAGCAGAAACCTTCATCTTTTCATTCCTTACATTATTGTATGTGGTCCATATTGTCTTGCTGCTTCTGTTGAGCTTTCCTGCAATCTGCGTTATTGTAAGCGCTTTGTTTTCTTTTAGAAATTTGACAACAGCTTCCAATGGGCCGAGGTCATTTTTGAAAATGGAGATCGGCACTTTTTCTTCCTTCTGCATGAGAATAAGGTCAATAAGCTCGTCCTTTGTTTTCTGCTGCAGTAAATTACGGGAGCTGGGGCTGGCAAAATCTGCGCTTTCTTCAATTGTTTTTGCCACTTCTATTCTCATTATTCCTCTTTTACCATTTCCTCACCCTTATTATGGCGAAAATTATTGCTAAAACCATGACTAATCCGAACATTCCGAACATAAGCCACTGCGCATTAAATCCAGATCCTTTTTCTCCCAGAACTTCAAATACATCGGTTGAGACTGCTTCCCTCCCAGTGTATGTTACAAAAGTTTCAAATGTGTACATTCCAGGCTTTACAGTTGACGGAGTTGCGAGGATAAGCTCTTTTTCTTTCTGCTCGACAACTGCCAATGTTTCCGACCTTTCTGTAATCAATTCTCCAATCATTGTTTTCATGCTGTAAGTTACGAAGACATCAACTTTTGCTTTCGGGCCGCCGACATTGAGCATTTGCAGCAAAGCTTTTACATTCTCTCCTGGCTTTATTTTTGGAGTTAATACTTTCGTTATTACATCAAAGCTCGGAACACTGACTTGAGTGTACATCTGAGTTTTGATGTGCTTCTGATACTGCGGGTCCCATCCGCCAATTATTGCAGGCAATGTCCAAGAGCCGCCTCCTGCTATAACAACGCTGTAATTGATTAACAAAGAATCATTTTCATACAATGTGCCGTCCCAGTTTGTGAAGTTATAGCTGAAGTTGTATGAGAAGACAGACGCTGCCTGGTTGTCTGGAAGCGTTGAGTTGTACGGGTTGTAAAGCTTATAGTCCTCGGGCTCTGTCAGTGTCTTGTAGCTGTTTGAAGTCTTGTTGTAATAAGTTATGTTCAGGCCAATTAATCCGGATTTTCCAGATATTGCATTTGGAAGATAGTCGGCCATAAGAATGCCTGTTAATTTTCCTCCAAGCGAAGTCATCTCTATGCCGACTGTTGCGTTTTGGGGGTTTGCAGGGTCAACTGATATTTTCTTATACCCTCTTAATACGATTTGGGATGAGGTTATGTTTGTTAATTTGAAGTCTGCTGCTGTGTTTGAGGCGATGTCTTTTACTGTTACATTTGTGTAGATGAGCCTTGTATCGTTTGCATTCATCTTTGAGCTGTTCATTAAGTAATTGATCTGTATGCTGTCATTCTCTGTCATGTAATAGCCCAAAGAAGTTGACATGTTTGAGATGTTTATTATGAGCCATGTGTTTGCTGTTCCGCCATTTTTGACTATTGTTTTTGTAGCATTCGCTGTTATGTCTATTGTGTTTGAGCCGGCATCGCTCCAGTTGATGAAAAGAACAGCGATTCTTGATTCGTTTTCATAGATGAAATCATACGGAATCTCATCTGTTATGTTGATGAAGGAAATGCTGTTTGTTGTTCTGTTGACTTTTACAGTTGTCGTTACGTTGATTGTTTCGTTTGAAGCTGCCATTACCATGTCTGGCGCCAAAGCTTTTGTTATCAGGAAGGTTATGTTGAAGGTTGCATTGGATGGAGGTGCAGCGGCTGTTGAATTGAGCCTTACATCAACCTGCTGGCTGCTCGTGATGTATTTCAGTGTTGAGTTGGCTTGGTCGCTGTAATTTGCTGTGAAGTTTGATGTGTAATTGACAATATTTGTTGCATTCTGAACGTATTCTATTACAGCCCATTTTCCTGTGAATCCGTTTGAAGCTGTTGTGTCTGTCCATCTTTGAACCCAGGATGATGTGCTGTTTTCATATGCGAGAACTGTTGCGCCTGAGACAGCAGATGAGTTTGACCATGTTACATTCACATCAACATAGTATTGATTGGTGAAATTAGAATAATCATTTGATATTATTGCCGATACTGTTCTATTAGCATAAAGAACATACCCATAATTATCCTGAGAAGCAGCAATTACATCCTTCTTTCCATCTCCGTCTATGTCTGCGATTTCTAAGGCGCCGTCTGCATAGATAGAGCCTATATCGTTTCCAGTTGTATAGTTCCATAGATTAGAGCCTGAATTGTTGAACATTAAAACTTGAAATGGGGTTGCATCATCACTGCCAACAACTATATCATCTAAACCATCATTATCTAAATCTCCAACTGCTAAAGAAAACCAACCTTGAGTATCTAAGGATGGTAAAGAAGCATTCCAGCTCTGGTTTCCACTCGCATTTAAAACATATAAAGTCGAGCTAGTTATAATATTATTAGCAACAAACGCTATTATTCCTTTATTACTAAAATTGCCAAATCTTATTTCATATATATCATAAGTGGGGTCTGTAAAGTTCCATAGATTATAGCCAGAGCCATTATAAGCCAGAAGTTCGTAGTTTGTGAAACTCTGTGCCACAATATCATCTACACCATTGCCATCTATATCCCCTATTTCAACAGAAAGACTAGCAGTTCCGCTAACATTCCATTGAAAATCTCCTGAGCCATTATAAACTAATATACCGCCATCTGTAGGACCACTACCTGCATCAGCTACTGCAATATCATCATAATAACCATCATTGTTTAAGTCTCCTGTTTCTACGTCACCAGCATTACCTACTGGGCTGCTATCTGTCCATATCTGTGTGCAATTAGAATAAAATGCGAAAATATCCCCACTTTCACCAACCACAATCTCGCTCTTATTTCCATCTTGATTGAAATCCCCAGCAGCAGCAGCATAAGCAGTTCCCAAATCACTCGTATTGCAAATCAGATTGCTGTTTCTATCTAAGATGATTAAAGAGCCGTTTGTTGCTCCTGTGTTTAATATGGCCGCTATTGTCCTGTTGTTTATTATTTCAATGTCATAGACATAATCATTTGTTGAATTTCCACCAGTCCAGTTCCAGAGCGGAGTTCCGTTCTGGTAGAATGCCGATAGCCTTCCTATTCCTCCAAAGACAATGTCATTTAAGCTTCCATCCCCATCATAGTCAAACAACCCAGCAGAATAAAGGGCAGTTCCAGTTGAGTTTGAATCATTCCAATACTGCTGGAAATTAGAATAATTGTAAGTGGTTGTGCTGGAACTTCTGCCAGTTACATTCACAGCAGATTTGTTAAAGCTGTTGTTCAGGCTTATTAGCCATGAATTGTTTGTGATGTAGAAATCCCATAATGCAGAGCCGGTGAATGTAACATTTGCAACAGTTATGTTTATTGATTGAGATGCATTTATTCCGACAGTGTTATTCTGCATAAAACCGCCAATAATTGTTATGTTTGAAGCGTTAATTAATTTTACAGCAGCATAGTTAATGCCGGAGTAAGTTATGTTATTATTCTGCATTAATTGGGAAGCTGTTCCTGTTTGGTTAATGAGTATTCCATTTTGTGTTGCATTTAAGATAACGTTGTTGGTTATATTATTTCTTTCAGGGACAAAGGATTCAGAAACCTCTATTCTTATTCCATCCCTGCCTGCTTTTGTTATGTTGTTTCGGTCTATTCTGTTGTTGTCCGAATCGCTGAAAATATAGATTCCGTCTGATGTATCTGTTGTATTTCTGAACTCAATCCAGGCTATGCCATAGATATAAGAGCTTGCGCTGGAAGAGAAATACACTGAACTGTTCCACTCTGCTATATTTGTTGCATTGCAGAATGTTAAATTCGAATTGGTTGTGTAATATGTTGCATCAGAAGCTGCGCCCGGGCCAGCCGCATACTTGAAAGAAGAGCCATTTGTAATGCTCAGATCCCCTCCGCCATTATCTGGAACCAGGAACTGTATTGTTAGATTTTCTCCCTGCTGAATGCTCAAGTTTGTCCAGTCGCTTGCATCGAATTGATTTGAAGGAATACTTCTGTAAGGAAGGCTGCCGAAGAATAATTGCCGTCTTGTATTCAGGTAAATTGCAGTGGCATTGATTGCCTTAGCTACGCTTGCTGCCAAAGGGGTGAAGCTGCCATTGCCTGCTGCAAATGCCACTCTGACTTGGTTTGCAGAGAAATTTGCTTTATGCGTTGTTCTATAGCATTCGTACCCTGTTGTATTTATTGATTGCGAATAATTAATATCGAGCATCGGGCTGAAAGAAAGCTTTCCATTTGCTATTATTGCATTGTTCGATATAGTTGAGTTTGAGCTTGAAGAAAGCCAAATGCCATTGCTTCCCGCTGTTGTTATTGTGTTGCCTGTTATAGACGAGTTTGAGCTTGAAACAAGATAAATCCCATATCCGAAGCTCCCATTTGTTATGATTGTATTGCCCGAGATATTGTTGTTTTGCGAATATTGCATATACAGGCCATAATAAGACCCTTCGCTTATGTTATTTCCCGTTATAATGGCATTGCTTACATTAAAAAGCTGTATTCCCTGGCTTCCAAAGCTGTAGCCTGCATCCTTGATTATTGAATTTTTCATAGTGAAGTTGTCATTTAAGCTGTTTCCATAAATCCAGAAATCAAACTCGTAGTTGCCATTGTTTGAAATAATCTCTGTTGCATCTTCCTGCGTTGAGGCATTGCTGTCTGAGTCATAGATGTAAAGACCGCCATTCGGCGATTTATTAATGAAGTTAGAGCCGTCTGCGAACATTGAGAAGTTGATGGTTACGTTATACAAGGTTAAACTGCCATTGTTGAAGATTGTTATGTTTCCAGCTACGTATATTGTTTGGTTGGCGCAAGTTACATTAGATGTAATGTTCCATGTTGCCTGGCCTTCTGTATAGTTGCCGTTGCAGAACTTCCTTGCATCCTTCAGCACAACATCAACCTGGGTTCCTGTAATGTTTTTAATGCTTACATTATATGTTGTCGAATTAGGCAAATAACCAGTTAACGATGCTGCCCCTGTGTGCATATTAAAACTATTTGTTGAAGTTGCAGTCTGCACGTAATCAATAACAGCAAACCATCCTGTTAAGCCATTGGTTGTTGTGTCTGTCCATTCTGTTCCTGAGTAGACGTCTGTGGATGTTACAGATGCAGCATTCATAGCGCTTCCGCTTGAATTAGTTACATTTGCACGAGCATACCACATTACTGTAAAGTTGCTGAAATCACCTGCTGCACCGGTTATGTTGACTGCTGATTTGTTGAAAGTATTGTTAAGAGACGTAATCCATGAATTAGTTGTTACATAGAAATCCCACAATGTGTTTAATACAAATGTTGCGTTTGCGATTGTTACATTTCTTGAGCTTGTTGCATTTATTCCTGTTCTGCTGTATTCCAAAGAGCCAGAGATTATTGTGATGTTTGATGCATTATTGAGCAGTATAGAATTGTTGCTTGAATAGGAAATGTTATTATTATAAATGAGCTGTGATGCAGTTAAAGTGTTGTTCAAGAAAATTCCGCTTCCAGTTGCATTAAGAATGATGTTGTTTGTGATGTTGTTTCGCTCTGGAAGGGCTGTTCCGGAGTTTTCAAATCTTATACCATCCCTGCCTGCTTTTGTTATGTTGTTCAGGTTTATTATATTGTTATCAGAACTAGCAAATACATAGATGCCATCTGCGATAGTTCCTGTTGCATTGATTCTGTTGCTTGTTAAATTGTTGTTAGAACTTCCAGATAAGTAAATACTGGTAGCATTATTTGTTATTATTGCATTGCTCGATATGTTGTTTAAGGTTGTAGAAAGAAAAATTCCATAACTAGAGCTTCCATTTGTTGTAATTGTATTGCTTTGTAATGTATTTGAGTTTGAGCTTGAAAGAAGATAAATGCCATAGCCAAAGCTTCCATTTGTTGTTATTGTATTGCTTTGTATAGTGTTTGAATTAGAGTTTGAAAAAAGATAAATGCCATAGCCATTTGTATTGCTTGTTGTTATTGTATTGCTTTGCAAAGTGTTTGAATTTGAGCTTGCATCAATCAAAATGCCATAACTCCAACTTCCATTTGTTGTTATTGTATTGCTTTGTATTGTTGAGTTTGAGCTTGAAGAAAGATAAATGCCATAGCCATTATTTGCAGTTGTGTTTATTATATTATTTGATATGTTATTATTCGTTGAATATTGCAGATACAAACCATAATAAGCACCATCACTTATATTGTTTCCTATAACCTTTACATTGCTTACATTATAAAGCTGAATCCCCAGTGATTTAGTTGAATAACCAGCATCCTTTACAATAGAGTTCTGCATTGTAAAGTTATCGCTTACACCATTCCCATAAACCCAGAAGTCAAACTCATAATCTGAATTGTTTGATATTATCTCAGTCGCATCTTCTATTGTTGAAGCATTGCTGTCTAAATCATAGATAAACAGACCGCCATTAGGTGATTTGTTGATGAAGTTTGAGCCGTCTGCAAAGGCTGAGAAGTTTATGGTTACGTTGTAAAGCGTTAAGCTTCCATTATTCGATATTGTTATGTTTCCGGCTACATAGATTGTTTCATTTGCGCAGGTTAT
>JACPBO010000027.1 GCA_016180285.1 Candidatus Woesearchaeota archaeon | reverse complement strand
TATCGCAACCAGAACAGTATTGTATGTTCTCGAATCTTTCCCAAACTCTACAGAAAGAATTGCCTTGCCTTCTTCCCTTAATTGGGAGTCTCTCGAAAGAATTAAATTAAAGATATTATCTCTTGCTGTTTTTTTTAAATCAATTAATTCATAATAATAGGGAACTCCTTCGAAAACAGACCAAAATTCAATAAATTCTTCTAAAGAAATATCCAATTCTTTGAATAAACTGCAGGTATCCAGATTACTTAGGTCTATTTCGTGTGTTTTTCGGCCATATAAAGGGGAGGCAGAATCATAAAAAACTTTATTCATCAAAGAATAACTTGAGCCGGCAACAGCTAATTGAAACACGCTCTTTTTTTGTTTTCTTTCATCAATGACTTTTTGTATCTCTCCATAAATAGACTTATCCACATTTAGAAAATTCTGAAACTCATCGATTATAATCATTTTATCTTGCTCAAATAAATACTCAAGAAGAGAGCCAAAATTCTTAAATTGCGGCAGTTTGTATTCATTAGATATCTGTTCCAATATCCACTCAATAGACTTATCTGGCCAGATAAATATATAAATTGCCTTTGGAAATGATTTTCTTAATAATAAGGTTTTGCCTATTCTTCTTCTGCCTTTAACTATCAAGAAAAAGTTATCTTTAGAAATCTCATCAAGCTTATTCAATTCCTTCTCTCTTCCAATAAACTTTATGTTTGCCATACATTATGTATTGAATACATACTATTTAAATCTTTCTGTTTTTGCACAGCTCTGCGCGAGGCATCAGGATTGGTACAACATCGAAACTCTAAGAGCTGATCCTGAGCAAGGAGATCAACCTGCCTCCGCCAATACCGCTTCCAAAGGTTTCTGAGCAGGCAGAGCAGAAGAAATAGGGTTCTTTAAAGCGAAATTCAAAAACTTTATAAATGCTACAGGATATTCTTTCGCCTAGAGGGGTGCATTTATGGCTGAAGCTAAAGACATCAAACCAACCGGAACTGGGAAGGAATTGGGCTTAAAAGTAGCTGAAGCCAGCCAGGATGATGTAAACAAAGGCATAGTCAGGATAGACTCAGGATTTATGAGGGAGATAGATGCAAGGCCTGGCGACATTGTTGAGATACAAGGCGAACGAAAAACAGTGGCAATCACCGACCGTGCTTATCCAGGCGATATAGGATTAAATATCATAAGAATGGACGGCATTATAAGAAGAAATGCAAAGACAGGAATCGGCGAGCTTGTAAAAGTAAGGAAAGCTGATGTAAAGGAAGCCAAAAAAGTGACAATCGCGCCTGCTACAAAAGGTGTTTTCATAAAGGCTTCTCCGGAAATATTCAAGCAAGGCTTGCTAGGAAGAGCAGTTGTAAAGGGAGATATTGTTTCACTGGGAGGAACTAAAAGAAGGCGCACAACAATGAGCTCTTCGCCGTTTTTTGAAGACATTTTCTCTGATATTTTTGAAGAAAACATAATGGGATTTAATCTTGGAGGCATAAGCGAATTAAAGTTTATAGTTGCTGACACAATGCCGAAGCAGGCAGTTATTATAGCAGATGAAACAGAGGTTACATACAACCCTGAAGCAGTAGAGGTTACAGAAGAGCGCGTTCCGGAAGTAACTTATGAAGATATTGGCGGCCTGACAGATGAGATAAAGAAAATAAGGGAAATGGTGGAGCTGCCATTAAAACATCCTGAAATATTCCAGAGATTGGGCATAGAGCCGCCTAAAGGAGTGCTGCTTCATGGCCCTCCAGGAACTGGAAAAACGTTATTGGCGAAAGCAGTTGCAAATGAGAGCAATTCGCATTTTATTCTGATCAATGGCCCGGAGCTGATGAGTAAATACTATGGAGAGAGTGAAGCTAATGTTAGAAGGAAATTTGAAGAAGCTGAAAAAGAAGCGCCTTCTATAATTTTTATAGATGAGATTGATGCAATTGCTCCAAAAAGGGAAGACATTAAAGGAGAGGTTGAAAGAAGGGTTGTTGCGCAGCTGCTTGCAATGATGGATGGCTTAAAAAGCAGAGGCAAGGTTGTTGTGATTGCTGCGACGAATGCGCCGAATATTCTTGATCCTGCATTAAGAAGGCCAGGAAGATTTGACAGGGAAGTGGAAATCGGAGTTCCTGACAAGGAAGGAAGGCTTAATGTTTTGAAGATACATACCAGGAATATGCCGCTTGACAAGGATGTCGACCTCAATGAAATTGCAGCTGTAACGCATGGCTTTGTTGGAGCTGATTTGGCTGCATTGGCAAAAGAATCTGCAATGATTGTTTTAAGAAGGCTACTGCCCGAAATAAAGCTGAGAGAAGAAGAGCCGATTTCAAAGGAAGTTTTAGAGAAACTGATAATAACAAAAAATGATTTCAAGGAAGCATTGAGGATAGTAAGGCCTTCTGCATTGAGAGAAGTGTTTGTTGAAACTCCAAATGTAAGATGGACTGATATTGGCGGATTGAATGATGTAAAGCAGCAGCTGATAGAAGCAGTCGAATGGCCTTTGAAGTTTCCGGATGCATTCAAAACTATGGGTGTAAGGCCGCCGAGAGGAATTTTGCTTTATGGCGCTCCTGGAACCGGAAAAACATTGCTGGCGAAAGCTGTTGCAAAAGAAACAGAGTCTAATTTTATTTTGGTTAAAGGCCCGGAATTGATCAGCAAATGGGTAGGAGAATCTGAAAAAGCAGTAAGAGAGGTATTCAAAAAAGCAAGGCAGACTGCTCCATGCATTATTTTCTTTGATGAAATAGACAGCCTGGCTCCAAGGAGGGGAATAAGTTCTGATGCTCATGTGACTGAAAGAGTTGTCAATCAGATGCTGACTGAAATGGACGGGCTTGAGGATCTAAATGATGTTGTGATTATAGCAGCAACAAACAGGCCGGATATGCTTGACACAGCATTGCTAAGGCCTGGCAGGTTTGACAGGATTATCTTAACATCTGTTCCTGAGCTGGAAACAAGAAAAAAAATATTTGAAATCCATACGAAAGGAATGCCGATTAAGATTGATAAGGACGAACTTAAAAAGGCAGAAGAGAGTCTTAAAGATAAAAAAATTAATTTAACTTCTAAAATGGCTGCTGACGAACCCATAACGGAAAGTGATTTACTTAAAGTCAAGAAGGGCTCTAAAGAGAATTTAATTAAATTCAAGGATTTATCGGAGAAAGATAAAATGCTATTTTATTTGGCTGCTGAGACTGAAGGCTTTGTTGGGGCAGATATTGAAGCATTATGCAGGGAAGCTGCTATGCTTGCTTTAAGAAAAGACATCAAATCAAAAGAAGTTACAATAAAGCACTTTGAAGAAGCTATGAAGGCCATAAAGCCTTCTGTGACAAAGGATGTTGAAAAGGCTTATGAGGAAATACAGGATTCATTCAGGACAGCCCGCGGCAAGGAAATGAAAGAGGAGAAGCCAAGCTATATGGGATGAAATGATTGAAAAAAGAGGTTATCTTTTAACTGCAACTTTATTCTTTTTAATCTTAATGCTCCCTTTTGTATTTTCTCTTGATTTTCCTAAGCCAATTGGCTATGTCAATGACTTTGCGAATATCATTGATGATGCTCATAAGATAAAAATAAATGATTTTCTTGCTGAGCTTGAAAAAAACACAACTGCTGAGATTGCTGTTGTTATAATGGGCTCTCTAAACGGAACAAGCATTGAAGAGTATTCTGTCAAGCTGTTCGAAGAGTGGGGGATTGGAAAAAAGGAGAATGACAATGGATTGCTGCTTTTGATTGCGATCGATGACAAAACATACCGCTTTGAAGTGGGCTATGGATTGGAAGGAACATTAAATGCCGCAATGCTCGGAAGAATCGGCAGGGATATTTTAAATCCGTATTTTGCAAGGCAGGAATACGGAGAGGGACTTTACAGCGTTCTTGCTGAGATTTCAGGGATAATTAAAAAAGACCCGGATGCTGCTGCAAAATACCAAGACCAGAAAATCAACTTTAATGCAGGCAGCTTCAGCAGCCCGCTTA
>JACPBO010000026.1 GCA_016180285.1 Candidatus Woesearchaeota archaeon | reverse complement strand
CTGGTTAAGGGCCATGATGACTGCAATAAAATAAATGAAATAAGTTATGCTGCTGCCAATGATGCCTTCAATTGTCACCTTGATGCCTGCGGCTTTTTTTTTTTTTTCATCAACTTCAAACTGGTGCAGAATCTTCTGCGCAAGCCTGCCGGCCAGCTTTCCGATTATGAAGCCGATCAAAAGGATTATCACCGCCAATGTAAGCTTAGCCCAAAGGCTGGATACGAACTTCTGCCAGTAATCCACTGATACTGTTATTGCATTAAGCATAGGCTATTGGTTTTGGTTTTTGATTTAAATAGTTTTCCTCAATTTCCACAAATAATTTAAATGAATGCTCATAACAACAAGATATGCCTGAAAAAGAATCCGCCAAAAACGTTCTCCATGACAAGATCAAAGAGCTGGAAGATCGGATAAAGAATACAAAATACAACAAGAAAACACAGCATGCCATCGGCCTGTACAAGGCGCAGCTTGCAAAGCTGAAGGAAAAGCGGGAATCCAGGGCAGGCATAGGAAAAGGAAAAGAGGGGTTTGCTGTGAGGAAGACTGGAGATGCAACTGTTGTTTTAGTCGGTTATCCCTCTGTTGGAAAATCTACGTTATTAAATGCCATAACAAACGCCAATTCTCCTGTCGGCGCTTATGACTTCACAACGCTTACGGTTATCCCGGGACTGCTTGAGTATAATCATGCAAAAATACAGGTCCTTGATGTTCCCGGAGTTGTCAGAGGGGCTGCTGTTGGCACAGGAAGGGGAAAGGAAGTGCTTACAATGCTGAGAAGCGCTGACCTTGTCTTGATTGTTGTTGACGCGCTAAAGCCAGAGCAGCACATTGCTTTGCTGAAAGAGGTTTATGATACAGGCATCAGGGTCAACCAGCAGCTGCCAGATGTTAAAATAACAAAAACTGAAAGGGGCGGAATTGAGATAGGCAGGACAGTAAAGCTGAGCAAGTTGCAGGACCAAACTATGAGGTCAATTGCAAATGAGCTCGGGCTGGTTAATGCAATGATTGTCATAAGGGAGAATATAGATGCAGACCAGTTCATAGACGCGATAGAGGGCAATAAGAAATATGTTCCGGCAATTACAATTGTAAATAAAGTTGATATTGTTGACAAGGACAAGCTTAATGATATAATGAGAGAAATAAAGCCTGACTTGTGCATTTCAGCGGAGAGAAAGATAAATACAGAAGAGCTGAAAGCTTTAATTTTTAAAAGACTGAACTTGATGAGGGTTTACTGCAAGGAAATAGGAAAGAAGGCTGATCTGGATGTGCCGATGATAGTCAAAAAAGATTCGACAGTAAAGGATATGTGCGACAGGCTGCACAGGGATTTCGCCAGCAAGTTTAAGTTTGCAAGAGTGTGGGGATCTTCAAAGTTCCCCGGGCAGAAGCTTTCACTGAACTATGCGCTGAAAGACGAAGATGTTGTTGAGATACATTTGAGATGATTATTCTGGCAGCAGAAGAACTTATTTTTTAATTTCTTCTTTTAATTTTTGCAGTGCTTCTTCATAAATTTGCCTGTGCAGCTTAAATCTTGGATTTTTTAAGAAGTCTGTTAAGTTTAGTTCAACTTCATTTTTTAGTGAAGAGTCTTCTGATTTAGCTCGCTCATTACGCTGTATACGAGTATAGCTATAACCATAAAAACCAGTTATAATGCATTCCAAATTCAAATCAAGTTTTACAAATTTTTGTTCTGCTGCCTTGCTGGAGCTTATCTCAAGAACATATCCGATATCAGAAAGCATGTAATATTTAACTCCGAATTCTATATCCTTTATTGTTTTTTTATACTCGTTGTAAATCATTTTGTATAAGTAAAAAGTGTTTTTTATTTGTTTTTAGTTGGAATTATTGAGCGATATATTCTTTTTGCTGTATAGCACGCTAAAGCCAGTATTAATAGTCCATTAATCAAGAAGTTTTGGCTAATGTAAGGATTTCTATGATAATGATTATTCATATTTAAAGCATTTAAAGTGTCCCTTGTGTCAAGTAATGTTGACTTAAATCCGTGTTTATCGCTTGTATCAAGAAGGTTGCTATCTTCAAGTATAAGGCCTATGTTACTTTTAACGGAAGATACTGAATACTCTTTTAAATTGTGTATATCTCTGGTTATTGATTCCATCTCAGATTTAGAAGGAATTGAATCAGAGACAATAAGTTTCTCTAATCTTATTGTTACTTCCTGAAACTTCGACCCTGATTCTTGCATAGCCTTATCATTTTTTGAGTTATTATAGTATAAAAAGACTAAAGTTCCAGGAATTCCTATGAAATAAAATGCATTCTTGATTCCTTGTCTATTTTTTTGATTCATGATTAAAATTAAAAAGAAGGCAGTATTTATAAACCTTTCTATTTTTAACCACTTGAAAGTGATGGATTAATAGAAAAATTTAAATACTGCCCCTGTATAGCACATCGTATGGCCTTAGATATCTTAGGTATGAGGTGATATATGAAAGATTGTGCTGAAAAAATAGAAATCAATATGGAAGATGGAGTAAAAATAGCAGGCACTTATTACGATAATTCTTCAGCAAAAAACGGGGTGATTTTATTTCCGGGGTTTACAGAGCACAGATCATCTTTAGAGGAAATTGCAAAAAAACTGAATAAATATTTTAAAACCTGGACCTTTGACATAAACTCCCAAGGAGAGTCTTCTGGCAGTTGGGATTTAAGGCAGATGCACAAAAGCGTATATGTTATCCAAGACATCGTAAGAAAAAGGCATGGGTTGACTTATTTAGGAGCTCATGGAAATTCGATTGGGGGCATGGCTGTAGGCTTAACTGCTGCGCAGGATGAAAAGATCTTAAACTGCATTTGCCTGACTTCAACTCCAGCCGGGCTTCAAGATATTGTTCCTTCATATACGCAAATATTCTTAAGCTACGTTCCCCTGTCGCTTATCAGATTTGGAACAATTGTCTTTGATGAGATCGAATCTAGACGCAATGTAAATTATCGAAACAAGTCGCATGCTCAATTTTTAACAGAAGAAGGATATCAGCCATATGCGCAATTTGGCGCTTTAAAGATAGAAGACATAAAAAAGCTTATGCAATGGATAACAAATGCTCCAAGATTAGATGATGCGGTTGAGCAAATCAAACAACCGGCTCTTTTAGTATATGGCGGAGAAGACAAGCTTCTTGGAATTAAAGGAGGGAAGCTACCTGATCAAATAAAGAAGATGTATGACAAGTTAGGCAGCGATACAAAAGAGCTCTTTATTGTTGATGGCGCAGACCATGGATTAAACAAAGCCACTAGAATAGACGATTGTTTCAATCAAGAGCCAGAGTATCAATTTGTTAAACAGAAAATAATTGGGCATTTCTGCAAATATCTTCTATAACTAAACCAAACTCATAACGCTTTTCTGGGCCATGTAGACCAGAACAAGGACTGTAACTATTGTTACTGCAAATCCATACGAAAGGGCCAGTACATAGAAGCCAATGGCAACGTCAACAAAGCTTATGAAGTCGCCTGAGAATGCAAATAAACCGCCTTTTGCAATAAGATAGACGCCTACTGCCCACACCATCTTGTGCGGCATAGTGGCTGCAAGAAGTATGATCGCTGCTGAGATCAGGTCCAAAATCCCCAATAGCCTTAATATCATTCAAACCACCGCGAATATCATCACAGTTAAAAGCAATATGCCGAGCATTGTTGCCTTAAAGATGCCGAATCTCTTGGACATCTTCTCAACCAGGTCAAAGTACTGCACTAAAAAAACAACTGCGATTATTATGCCGAAAACCAGAAATAAAATATCCAGCGGCTTTGGAACAGATTCTGTAAAGATAAACCTTAAAATGAAGATGAAAAAAATGAAGAATGCGCCTTTTATGAGGAAATCCCTGTTTTCGCCTGTAAACATGCTGTGATCGTTTGTAGGCTCAAACAGGCTGAACATGACATCGTGGGGCTGCGGCAGTGCCCTGTTGTCTGCGCTGAATTCCTTGCTGCCGATCTTAAAGGTTGCTGTCATATTATAAGAAAGTCGAGATTGATTTAAATTATTTTCTGTTTAATAGCTCTTCCCGAAATATACCCAATACTTTCCTTCTTTTCCGCAGTGCACGCACTTGCCTATGCCCTTTGGCTGATCAAACGGAATGTTCAATGCCTTTGCCCCGCCTGTCTTATCCTTGATCCAGTTTTCGCATTCCGGAGTGCCGCAGGATGGCGTAAGAACTAGCTTTTTGCTTTCAATTGCCTTAAGAAGCTCGTTCCAATTGCCTGTTTTTACAATATTGTCCTCTGTTAATTTTTTTGAGCTTTTGAATAAGGAATCCTGAATGTCATCTAACATTGCTTTTATTTTTTTAGCCAAATCGCTTATTTTTACTGCTTCTTTTTTGCCGTTGTCTCTTCTGACTAAAACAACCTGATCCTTTTCAATGTCTTTCGGCCCGAGCTCAATCCTTATCGGAATACCTTTCATCTCCCATTCGTTGAACTTGTATCCTGGCGTATATTCTTCCCTTGCATCAAGCTCAACTGAATAGTCCTTTAGCTTCGATTTTATTTCTTCTGCTTTTTTCATTATCTTTTCTTTTTCAGATTCCTTGAAGAATATCGGAACAATTACTGCCTGTATCGGAGCCAGCTTTGGCGGAAGGACCAATCCCTTATCATCGCCATGCACTGCAAATAAAACACCGAGCATCCTTGTTGTTATCGCCCATGTATTCTGGATTGCAAATTTTTCCTTTCCGTCCTTGTCAAGGAATTTTATGTTGAATGCCCTGGCAAAGTTTTCCCCGTCATGATGCGAGTCAGGGCCCTGTATTGCCCTGCCGTTAGGCATGTAAATCTCCAGAGAGAAAGTGTATTCAGCACCTGCAAATTTTTCCTTGTCTGTTTTCTTTCCAGGCAGATTGTATAACGCGAAATATTCTTCCAAGATTTCCTTGTACATATTCAGTATGTCGATGCATTCCTTTTCTGCTTCTTTTTTATCTGCGAAAACTGTGTGGCCTTCATTCCATAAAAATTCTCTTGTTCTCAAAAAAGGAACTGCATGCTTGAATTCCCATCTAACAACTGAATTCCACTGGTTTATCTTTAAAGGCAAATCTCTCCAGGAACGTATCCATTTTGAATAAGAATCGTACATTATTGTTTCTGATGTCGGCCTTACTGCAAGCCTTTCCTCTAATTTTGTGTCACCTGCATAATCAACCCATGCAACTTCGGGGGAGAACCCTTTTAGATGCTCTGCTTCTTTTTTCAGCAGCTTTTCAGGGATGAATAACGGGAAGTAAGCATTCTTGACACCCATTGCTTTCAAGCGGTCATCAACTGCCTTGACAACCTTTTCCCAGATTGCATAAGAATACGGCCTGAAAACAATGCAGCCGCCAACTAAGCTGTAGTCCGCCAGATCAGACTTAAGAATAACCTGCTGGTACCACTCTGAAAAATCCCTGTCTTTCTTTACTGTGATGCCGATATCTTTTTTTGATTCTTCCATTTAATGTCTTTTCTGCTATATTATATTTAAACGTTTCGGCATGTTCTGTAATTTGGCCTTTCCTTGCCAGTTACCAGATTATAAAGGCCTTTAGCGCATTCACCAACTATAACTTCGATCCCTTCTGCTTCTGCTGATTTCACAGCATCTTCTTTTGTTTCCCTGTTGCCCATTGTTCCTTTTCCATCTGAATTAGTCAGTATTACTAACCTGGAAGCGTTGGCATATTTCGCAACTTGTGCTGCTAAAAGATCATTATCGCGGATTACTGGTTTTTTCTTATCATACAAAACAATGCCTCTGCTGTCAATTCCGTCATTGTAATTGATTAATGTTATAATGCCGTGCATAACATCATCTTTTATCCTATTTTCTATATTTTTTTCCTCCTTTAGGTATTCTAAATTGTGGAATGTGACTAAAAGCTGAGAGATTGTTGCATATCCATCAAATGCCTTGTCATACTCTTTCATTAATTCCTTTTGGCCAACACAGGCGCATCTTTGCAATGCCAGTATATCATCATTTGCAGGCTGCTTTTCATAGCCAAGAATATGCATTCCTAGCTTTATTGCTCCTGATACGACCAATATAGAATGCGTGCCTTCTTCACTCAATTTATTTACATCGTAAGCTATGTGCTTTAAAATAGCCTGATCAGCTTTTCCGTTCTTTATTATCGAGCTTGCACCGATTTTAACAACTTGGGGATTTTTCATTTTTATCTTAAAAAAAATTTACTAAAGGGTAGTAACACACATATATAAATCTTTGGTTTTTATTGCGAATGATTTTTTTGGGTTAACTTTATATAATCCTGCCCGCTTTTATTGCTATGGCAGACGAAGATAAGCTCCC
This sequence comes from Candidatus Woesearchaeota archaeon, assembly GCA_016180285.1. Classification (NCBI taxonomy): domain Archaea; kingdom Nanobdellati; phylum Candidatus Woesearchaeota; species Candidatus Woesearchaeota archaeon. Next base: position 8,317 of record JACPBO010000026.1, on the reverse strand, counting down.
GGATAATGCAAAGAAGATCGTGCTTAAGAAGGGAAAGAGATGCAGCTTATGCACCTGCGGCAAGAGCAAACACCTGCCTTTCTGCGATGATGAGCATAAGAAACTGAATGAGGCGCTTGGAACATGCTATAAATCACTGAAGATCCTGCCGAAAGAGGATGTTGAAGCCGAGGTTTATTCTTCGAACTGGCCTGAAGATTAAGTTTTTTCAGATAAGTTTTTAAATGCCGGAGATATTCTCCTTATCGTGCAATCAAACACCTTTACGAGCTCACTGTAGCTTTGAATAAAGGACGTTCTTGCATAAACAGCCCGTCACGAGAGTACCTGTTCTTGCATAAACAGCCCGTCACGAGAGTACCTTTTGGAGCTCACGGCGAACGCCAAGCAATGAATAAAGGGGTTAGTGCTACGGGCGACAATTTTCTAAACAATAATTATTTAAACTTCTCCCCCTGCCACAGCAGCATGAAATTAATCATAGTCAGGCATGGTGAAACTGAAGAAAATACTAAAGGAATTACACAGGGCCATAAGCACGGAAAGTTAACAAAAACAGGAATTGAGCAGGCCAGAAAATTAGCATTGAGGTTGAAAGATGAAAAAATTGATTGCATTTATTCAAGCGATTTGCAAAGAGCAAAAGATACAACTGAAGAAATAGCAAAATTTCATAAAGCTCCAATTCATTATACTTCTGAATTAAGGGAGCAGCATCCAGGGGTTTTTGAGGGAAGGCCAAGGGAAGAACTTCGTAAAACAAAGGAAGAAAGCAGGCTATCATTAGCAGAATTTAAACCAGAAGGAGGAGAAAGCTTTACAGAATCAAAAGAGAGGGCGCAAAAATTCCTTAATATGCTGTTTAAAAGGCATACAAAAGGGACGATCCTTATCTCGTCGCATGCTGCTTTTATCACGATGCTGCTGGGGATTCTTCTGAATAAATCGATTGAAGAAGCATTTAAACTGAGGCAATCCAATGCATGCGTGAATATTATTGAGATCAAGGAGAATTCAAAGCATAAAGTGCATGCGATAAACTGCGTTAAACATCTGTTATGATCAATTTGCCACCCCAAGCCATAATTTGAGAGAATGATGTGTGTCCGCTTAACGAATCTAAAAAACACGCCGTAACATTAATATATTACTTGATTGATTAATACTTAATATGCCACTAGCAGTAACTCATGTTTTAACAAGCATAATTTTAGTTGATTTGTATAGAGATTATGTTACAAAACATAAAAAATATTTTACAGTTCACACAATTTTTCTTGCAGGTTTTTTTGGACTTTTACCCGATATTGATATTGTCCTGAAAATGTTTGCAGGTTTTTTCAATTTTAATGTTCCTTTTTTATTACAACATAGAGGAATTACCCACACTCCTTTTTTTGCGCTTTTATTTTTGATTCCTGCTGTAATTCTATGGAAAAAGAAGAAACATAAACAGGCAACTTATTTTTATGTTGCGACATTTGCAATACTATTGCATATCTTCTTGGATTATGTTATTGGTGGCGGAAGATTTGAGGGCGTAATGTGGTTATTCCCTTTCTCATTTCAGGCTTGGAAGTTACATCTAATTAATTATTTTAATTTATCAAATATCCCAGAAGCATTGGATGCAATAATTTTGCTCGGATGGCTTTGGCATGAAGAAATCAAGCATAAGATTTCTGATTTTATTTGAATCAAGCTCCCGGTTTGCTGAGATGATTTGGCATTAAAATTGGCAGATAGAAAGCTTCTAGTAAATGTAAAGAACTTACATATTGCTCAACATTATCGTAATTACCTGCAAAAATGTTTCTTTTCATAGAATCAATAACTTCTCAGCCCCTCACTTCGCTATGGAACGTTGCACTAATCCTCGGTCTTCGATACGCTCCGACGCAACTAATAGGACTCCGATGTAAGGCGCCATGCTGAAACAAAACATTTTAATAATAGTTCTGCTCGTTCTCAGAAATGCTTGAAGCATTTATCAGCGCAGTGGTGTTTTCAGTATTAGGCGAGATAGCTGACAAGACCCAATTGATCATTCTGGGATTATCGCTGAAATACAAAGCGCCATTTAAGGTGTTTTTAGGGGCTCTGGCAGGGCACGCTGTAATGGACGGCATAGCAATAATTATAGGATACTATTTTGGGTTTGTTTTTTCTTCAAATATATCGATACTGGATGAAATAGTCGGGTCATTGTTTATCCTGTTCGGGCTGTGGGGCTTGTTAAAAAAATACATAATAAAAAGCAGGAAGGAAAAAGAAAATAAAGTCATGCACAGCATGCCTTTAATAGCAACATTCCTGACGATTCTGGTTGTTGAGATAGGAGACAAGACTCAGGTTGCTTCCGGCCTGCTTGCTGCAAAATACCTGCAGCCCATACCTATTGTTTTAGGTGTAATTTTAGGGCTTGCAATTACAATAGGGCTGAATGTTTTTATAGGAAGAAAGCTGGCAGAGAAACTGCCGAGAAACACCATAAGAACAGCGAGCTATATACTGTTTATTCTGTTCGGCATAATTACCATTATGTTTTAGATGGGGCTGCTGAGATTTGAACTCAGGCCACAAGGTCCCGAACCTCGGATTCTACCAAGCTATACTACAGCCCCGATGAACAAATCAGTGGAAATCAGTAATATTTATATATTGCGTTGTATTATCAATGATTATGAAATGCTACAAGTGTGGCGGGAAATTAGAACAGCACGTAGAATTGATTGTACATAATGGTGAGGCCATACCTCAAAATGTCTTAAGCTGTGCTAAGTGCGGTACAGCCATTACACATATAAACGAATATGAAAAAACAAGAAAACAGCTATATCCTTCTCTTATGCAAAGAATAAAGGGTTTTATTTTTGGCAATATGGTCAAATCTATTTTATAATGGACATATCCCCGAATAAATATTCTCTGAAAAAATTCAACAGAACACAAATTAATTAGCGGGCCTAGCAGGATTCGAACCCGCAACTTCCGGTTTCTCCAAATTGCCGAAGCCGAATGTTTTATCCATTAGACTATAGGCCCTTATCCCGGTTAAAATGCAATCAGTATATAAAATTAATTAAAAAGAATTACTTCTTTGCCAGAACTATCTCTATTGTTGAAACTCTTACCTGCCTGCCTTCCTTGTTTGTGAACTCTTCGCTGTCAACCTTTATGTCGCCAATATCAACCTGGCCTGTCAAAAACCTTTTTGCTGCAACCTGCGCCACATCCACTGCTCTCGATATGAATTTTCCCCTTGCCTTTATAGCGACTTGCCGCGCGTCCTTGGTTGTAAACTGCATCACTACGCCGGTTACATAATTCATAAAAGGCTTACTTCCTATAAAGATGTTGTTGCTGTCTTCTGCCATTGTTATCGCCCCCGCCATAATTCTCTTCCTCTATTCTGACGCTTCTTCTCCTGCGCTCTCCTGCTTTCATCATTCTTGTGACATAGCCTGATATGATATTCTTCATTTTTTTGCTGGTTGTGTCCAGATATTTCGCTACTGACTGCTTGTTTTCATTGAATTCTTTCTTGAGGTCCTGCTTATGCTCAGCTACCAGCTTCTTTGAAATTCTCTTGATTAACTGTGTTTTAATTCGTCCCATATAAACCCCCGATTATTTGTTGAATCTGATAAAATGCCTTTGTTTATAAACATTACGCATTTTCGAGGGAAAAACAAAAAGATTTATAACTAATTTTTCATTCTTATGCTTCGGGAAGACTAGGCTGGGAGGTTAGCGCTCTCCTGTTACCGTAAACACGCTTTAGACAGATCAGGAATGAAATAAGCCAAAAGCTTACATTAGGCAGCCTTAAGCTTTGATATCGATGCTCAGAGGGTAGCGGAGTTAAGAAAAGTTCAAGGTAACTGATGGCCGGATTTTATGTCAATTCTCTGGTGCGTCTTCCCATTTATTTTATTATTGTTAAAGGCATACTAGATGCTGCAATTTCTGCAATACTTCCTTTTTTCAGGGGATGCTCTTCTGTCAAGGAATCAATAACAACAACAAGCTCCTGCTTCAAGGCCTTTATTTTTATTTTGTTAGCGAATCCTTTTTTAAGGCCGAATCCTGAAATTCTGCCGCTGTAAGGCTCCCTAACAAGATACTGAATCTTTTTAGAAGTTAAGCTTAGTTTTTTGCCGCCTGCGCTTTTGATCCATGCCGTGCTTCCTGCTGCTGCTGCAACCAAAATGCCTGAGCTTTTTTGGATCTCTTTTTTTCCGTCAATAAAAATCTCGTAATTTGATGTATGGTATGCCTTAGCAGAGCCGACATAAACTTCGTTCAGCGCAGGAGTGCTTATTTTTTTATTGCTTATTTTAAGTTCAAGCCTGTTAAGCTTTATTTTTTTGAAATTATTTTTCAGAATATTCCTGAATTTATTTTCAAAGCTCTTGGCATTGCAGCACATAAAAAAGCCTTCTTTATTTTTGGGGTCAGCGTTAATCCCCAGTATGGCAGAATTCCCGATGAAATGCGATGCCCTTAAAAATGTCCCGTCGCCGCCAATTGCAATGATTAGGTCTTTGTTCTCAAAACTTTTTTCATTCAATTTTTCCCTTGAGAGAATGCTGAATTGTATGTTGTTTTTCTTCAAAACATTGCAGACTGATCTGAGGGATTTGCCTTTAAAATGGTAAACAACTGCTGCGTTTTTCGGTTTCATTTGAAAAGACGGCCAAGGGCCTCTGAGCTCTTTTGAACCCGTGTCTCAGCCTCGAAAAGGCCGAATGATTGGCCGGGCTACACCATGGGGGCATATGAGTCCGCAGGGACTTTCAAATCCCGAGGTTTTGGCTTTCCTCCGGGATATTTGAACCCCGGACCGCCGGCTGGCTTAGAGAATTTCTGGATCTTTGCATTGCGTCCAAAAATCTCATATAAGACTTACGCGTTTAAGATGCTTCTTAAACACGGCGCTCTAACCAGACTGAGCTACGGACTCTTGAGAATGATTATTGCCAATCTGTTTATAAAATTTGTGTTTCTTTCACTTCGAAGAAATAATGAAGATCAGTCTTCCTTTGCACTATTTGCGTTAGTCATCTCTTTATTTAATGGCACCTTCCCTTCTTTAACCCACGTTTCAAATTTAAGATTGTTTTTTGGGTTGCTTGAACCGATTTCTTTGAAATATAGTCTAACATCTCTATCAAATAAGTATAATTCCAATGTATTCCTCTCCTTATGGTTAATCGTTATTTGAGATGGTTTAAAACCCAATTGAATCAAAGCATTTCGTAGGGATTGAATTAGTGAATAAGATTTGTTTGTAAATTGAAGTTGAGCTGAATTTTTATGATGTTTATGCAGACCGCCATCTGTATCGAATAACCCTCTTACACAAGACCTAAGTATATTGTGGTCTTCAAAGAAACTTTTTGGTATCACACAATTGGTCTTTGGTGATACGATGCCCATCTTAGACATAAGATATTCGCAGACTGCTTTAGAACTAAATTTACAATCTAACCCGGCTTTGGCTATTTTTCTAAAATAAACGCCCTTTGAAAATAGTTTTTTTATTAATTGAGGCACATAATTGGTGATATAACACCCATCAATAATACCGCCGCTAATAGTTATTTGATAATTTACTTTACTTATATTGCCATCTCCCAACATGATACCAACAAACTCAGATAACTCCGGGGTTATTTTATGCGGGATTTTAGCTACTCCATAAATTGAATAATGAACAATTTTAAATAAAAAATTATTAGGATTCAGATTTGAAATTTTAATCATTTTCTCAAAACCCGTCTTAGGCAGTTTGCACTCTTCTGACAGGTATAAAAAGATCATACTTCTATTGACGCCAAGAAAATCTGCCAATTTGATCCACGAACCGAAGCACTTATCTTTAACTGATCTCATAAATCTAGTTTGGTCGCCCTTCTTGAATTTCAGATAATGTTCATCACGATCTTTAATTTGATTTTTCATTTTAACCACCTCTGAGGTTTTTTATTTTTAAAAAACCTCGGATTACAACAAAAAAGAGGCTGTTGAACAAAACTTCATAATTGATTTTTGTGTTGAAGACCAAAAATCATTATTTAGGAGTTTTGTGTAGTCTCTTTTTTATTCGAATACGGACAGCACACATAATTTTTGCACTCAGGACGAACATCAAATAAAGCAAATAAAAAGTGCGATGGCCGGGATTCGAACCCGGATGAAAGCCTTGGCAAGGCCTTATCATTTATGGCGACTGGTTCTATGACAAGTACAACCCGTCGTAGCCATTAGATCACCATCGCATTAATAAGGTGAAATGGGCCCAACCGGACTCGAACCGGCGACCTTCGCCTTTCAAAGCAGCGAGCGCTCGTTACACTCGCGCCTGTAAGGGCGACGTTCTAGCCACTGAACTATGAGCCCATAAGATAAGGATTTCTAGGATCATATTTAAACTTTATTATAATTTATGAATAAAAACAAAATCACAAAACTTATAAAGTTAAAGGAAAGACTAAACTAAAAAGACGTGAAATTATGCCAAACAACGAGAGTATCTTCAAGCTGATTGTCGAAGAAGATGAGCTGACATGGCAGACAATTCTTTATGATCTTGTCAAGACAGAGCAGATGGACCCCTGGGACATTGATATTTCGCTTCTTACCCAGAAATACATAGAGCTGGTAAAGCAGCTAAAGCAAATGGATTTCAGGATTTCCGGGAAAGTTCTGCTTGCTGCTGCAATACTCCTTAAAATAAAGTCAAACCGCTTAGTGGGAGAAGACATGGATGCTTTAGACAGGCTGATTTCAGCAAGCGAACAAGGCGACGATGAGGCATTCTTTGATGTGCTGGAGGAAACAAGAGGAGATCCGGATGCTGAAAAGGCAAGGCTTATTCCAAGGACTCCGCAGCCCAGAAAAAGAAAGGTTTCGATTTATGACCTTGTGGGCGCATTAGAGCAGGCACTGGAAGTCAAAAGAAGAAGGGTTCTGAGCAGAATGCCTGTAACTGATTTTGAAATCCCGAAAAAGGGAGTGGATATGACGCTTGTTGTAAGGGATGTTTACAGGAAGATCAAGGATTTCTTTGTATTTAATAAAAGATCAAAGCTGACATTCTCGAATCTTGTGCCTTCGCAGAGCAAGGAAGACAAAGTGTACACATTTATTCCGCTGCTTCACCTGACTCACCAGAGGAAAATAGACCTTTGGCAGTACGAGCATTTCGGGGATATTGAGATTGAGCTGCTAAGGACGCAAAGGCAGGTGGATAAAGAGCTTGGGATGATTTGATTATTAAGGCGCTATTAAGTCAAATTACGAAACCATATTATATATTTGCATTCTATCAAAAAAATCCAGCCAACCATGGTGCCTACGGACAAAACAAGTTTTGTCCTACTCGGCACTCCGTAGGAGCCAACCCTCGCCTCGTCGGCACCATGGCTGGATTTTTTAGTTGGGAGAAAAACACCATCACTGACGCAGACGAGACGGGGGATGTCCCTTACGGGGTGGCTCGTAGGGCAAAGCAAACGAAGTGAGCTTTGACCGTCTGCCGTCAGTTGTGGTGGTGTTTTTCGTTAGTGTATGGTTAGAAACTTTACCTGATAAAACAACAAGTTTTAAATATAACTCTAGTTAAGACACCATTATAATATTGTGCTGTTCAAAGAGGTGAAAAATGGCTAAATCAAAAGGAACTTTTTTGGAGAAAATAGGCATTGCTTCTTTTCTGGTTGGAGCGGTAATAGCAATTGTAATGGGAGCATTTAATCTTCCTGCAGAATATGCTGCAATTGAAGTAATAATTATAGCAATTCTCGGCCTAGTTGTCGGCCTCCTGAACATAACAGACAAAGAGAAGCTGCTTTATCTGGTTGCGACAATAACAATGATAATCACATTTTCAAGCTTTAATGCTGTGCTCGAGAAAGTGCCTGTTTTTAATGATGCGCTGAGCAAGATGCTGCAGAATCTGACTGTATTCATAGCATCAGGCGGTTTTATTGTCGCATTGAAGTCATTTTTGGATATTGCATCTGAAAAATAAGGAGCATAAATGTCTAAAAAAAGAAAAAATCTGAAAACAGCTGGAAAAACCCTGCAGAACAATAAAAGGCTTGCATCCGGCATCCCCGGATTTGACAGGCTTTGCGAAGGCGGATTGATGCCGAGAAGCGTCAATCTTGTTACTGGCGGCGCAGGAACCGGAAAAACAATTTTCGGGATGCAGTTTCTCCACGAAGGAATAAAAAGAGGGGAAAAGGGGCTGTTTATTTCTTTTGAAGAGGATCTTGAAGATTTAAAAGGCGATGCTGAAAAATTCGGA
>JACPBO010000025.1 GCA_016180285.1 Candidatus Woesearchaeota archaeon | reverse complement strand
AGTACAGCAGCATCATAAAAGAGGGCTTAAAAAATTTAAAGGAAAAGGGCACAATTATTGACCTGGAGATCGGGCTTTATAAATTCCTGCTTAGAAAGTCCATGCTGCTTCAGCACCAGCATCCGCTGTCTGTTGACATAATCCTTGGCTATATGTTTGCCAAAGAACTCGAGGTCAGGAATCTGAAAACAATAATAAAAGGAAAACAATTAAACATTGAAGAGGAGTTTATTGAAAATCAGTTGATTGCAGAAAATTGACTGAAATAAAACTGTAAAATCAAAATGGCGCAAATATCAGCAATCGGAACATCGGAGTTTGTATCCGGCTTTCAGCTGGCAGGAGTTAAAAAAATCATTGAGGCCAGGAAAGACCCGATGAATCAGATAAGAGAGCTTGCGCAGGACAAAGAAATGAGCATTGTTGTTATTGATGAAAAAACACTGAACAGCCTGGAAAGCCATGACAGGGTTTTTGTGGAAGACTGCATAAAGCCTGTTTTTGTGCCTTTGTCAATGGAGGCAGCCCAGGAAAATTTAAAAAGGCTGATAAAAAAATCCATAGGCGTTGACCTGTGGAAAAAGGAAGGTTAAAATGAGTGAAGGAATAATTTACAGAATTGCCGGCCCTGTTGTTGTTGCCAGGGGATTGGCTGCAAAAATGTATGACTTAGTCAGGGTTGGAAATGAAAAACTGATGGGAGAAGTAATCCAGATAGATAAGGATAAAACAACAATACAGGTTTACGAGGACACTTCCGGATTAAAGCCAGGCGAGCCTGTTGTAAATACAGGCAAGCCGCTGAGCGTAGAGCTGGGTCCGGGATTGCTTGGCAGCATTTATGACGGAATACAGAGGCCATTGCCTGTGCTCATAAAAGAAATGGGCGACTATATAAAAAGAGGCGTGGAAGCTTCCGGGCTGGATCATGATAAAAAATGGGATTTCAAGGCAAAGGCAAAGCCGGGCGATAAAATAAAATCAGGCCAGATAATCGGCGTTGTTGAAGAAAAAGGCGTAGCTCATTCTGTTATGGCGCCGCACGGCTATGAAGGAATCATAAAAGAAATAAGCTCTGGAAAATTCACCATTGATGAGCCAATTGGAAAGCTGGATGACGGCAAAGAATTGAAATTAAAGCAGGATTGGCCAGTAAGGGTTCCAAGGCCTGTGCTAAAAAAACTGCCGCCTGAAATTCCTTTGATAACAGGCCAGAGGATCTATGATGCATTGTTTCCGCTGGCAAAGGGCGGAGTTGCTGCAATACCGGGCGGATTCGGAACGGGAAAAACAGTGGCGCAGCAAACATTAGCAAAATGGTCAAATGCAGATATAATTGTTTATGTCGGCTGCGGCGAACGCGGAAATGAGATGACTGAAGTTTTAAAAGAATTCCCTGATCTTATTGACCCAAAATCAGGCAAGCCGCTGATGAACAGAACTGTGCTTATTGCAAATACATCCAATATGCCTGTTGCAGCAAGGGAAGCATCAGTTTATACCGGTGTTACAATAGCAGAGTATTACCGCGACATGGGGTATAGCGTTGCTTTGATGGCAGATTCCACTTCAAGATGGGCAGAGGCTATGAGAGAGATCTCATCCAGATTAGAGGAGATGCCGGGCGAAGAGGGCTACCCTGCTTATCTTGCAACAAGATTATCCCAATTTTATGAAAGGGCAGGCAGGGTAATTCCTATGGGCATAGAAAAAGAAGGCTCAGTATCTATTATCGGCGCTGTATCGCCGCCAGGAGGGGATTTTTCAGAGCCTGTAACCCAAAACACCTTAAACAAAAACATTTTGGGCATTGGATTCAAAGCTTGCGCAGAGAAGGCATTTCCCGTCAATAAACTGGCTCACTTCATATTCGCTTTACATGGATGGACTTGAAAAATGGTATGCTGAGAATGTTGCATCAGACTGGAGAGAGCTGATAAAGCAGACAATGAGCATTTTGACAGAAGAGGAAAAGCTGCTTGAGATCGTGCAGTTAGTTGGATCAGATGCGCTGCCGGAAAGGCAGCAGATTACATTAGAAGTTGCGCGAATTATAAGGGAATCGTTTTTGCAGCAAAATGCATTCCATGATGTTGACACTTACTGCGAGCTGAAAAAAAGCTATCTGCTGCTTAAGCTGATACTGCATTATGCAAAGCTGGCAAATGATGCACTGGAAAAAGGAATAAGAATCCAAAAACTTGAAGATGTCAAATCAAAATACAAAATAGCTGATGTAAAGTTTGAAAAGCAATACGAAAAGCTTTTAGCTGAAATCCAGAGAAACATGGAGCAGGAATTCAGTTCGTTAAAATGAGTGATGCAAAATGAGCAATCATAACAAAAGGCATGGAGTTCAAAATGAAAGAATATAAAACAATAACCAGGATTGCTGGGCCGCTTGTTTTTGTTGAAAAAACCGAGCCAATAGGCTACGGAGAGCTTGTCAAGATTCAGCTGGAAAGCGGAGAAGCAAAAAACGGGCAGGTGCTGGATACATCAGATGATGTTGTTGTGGTGCAGATATTTGAAGGAACATCAGGCATCAGCAAAGGAGCGAGAGTCAGGTTTTTAGGCGAGACAATAAAGCTGCCTGTTTCAAAAGACATGCTTGGCAGAATATTTTCAGGAGCAGGCAAGCCGATTGACAACGGCCCGGATATTATCCCTGAAAAAAGAATGGAAATAATAGGGGCAGCTATTAATCCTTATTCCCGCGGCCCTCCGCAGGATTTTATCCAGAGCGGAATTTCAACTATTGACGGCACAAATACATTGGTCAGGGGGCAAAAGCTGCCATTATTTTCTGCTGCCGGGCTGCCTCATAATGATATTGCCTTGCAGATTGCAAGGCAGGCAAAGGTTGTCGGCCAGAAGGAAAGCTTTGCAATTATTTTTGCAGCAATGGGCATTACAAACGAGGAAGCGCAATATTTTATCAGGGATTTTGAGCAGACAGGAGCACTGCAGAGGGCAGTTGTTTTCCTGAACCTTGCTGATGACCCTGCTGTTGAAAGGCTGATAACACCGAGAATGGCGCTGACTGCTGCGGAGTATTTCGCGTTTGAGCAGGATATGCATGTTCTCGTTATACTGACTGATATGACATCATATTGCGAATCGCTAAGGGAAATCGGAGCCGCAAGAGAGGAAATCCCGGGAAGAAGAGGATACCCCGGATATATGTATACTGACTTGGCTACAATTTACGAAAGAGCGGGCATGATAAAAGGCAAAAAAGGATCGATAACCCAGATTCCGATATTGACTATGATCGGCGACGATATCACGCACCCAATACCTGATTTAACAGGGTATATAACTGAAGGGCAGATAGTTCTTAACAGAGACCTGCACAGAAAAGGAGTGTACCCTCCTATCGATATTCTTCCTTCCCTGTCAAGGCTGATGAACTTAGGCATAGGAAAAGAAAGAACAAGAGAGGATCACAAGCAGGTTTCAGACCAATTATACGCGAACTATGCAACAGGACGTGATCTGCGCGGATTGGTTGCGATTGTGGGTGAAGAAGCGCTTTCAGCAAGGGACAAAAGAATGCTTAAGTTTGCAGAAGAATTTGAAAAAAGGTTTGTTGCTCAAAAGAAGTCAGAAGACAGAAGCATTCAGCAGACACTTGATATTGGATGGGATTTAATGGGGAATATCCCGGAGCAGGAACTGACAAGGATAAGCCCCGAGATAAGGAAGAAATACCACAAAGCAAAAGATGCCGAAGAAAATGCATGACGCAAGAATAATTGTAAAAACCTAATATGATAAAATGGCAATTGAAATAAAACCAACAAGATCTGAGCTTATCAAATTCAAGAAAAGCATTATCCTGGCAAAATCAGGGTACAATCTTCTGAAGAAAAAAAGAGACGGCCTTATTCTTGAGTTTTTTGAAGTGCTTGGCAAGGTCAAAAACCTAAGGTCAGATATTGTTGATGAGTACAGGAAGGCACTGTATAAAATGAATATCGCCAGGCTGCTGGAATCAGACTTGAAAATAAAGTCCATTGCAATGGCTATTGCAAACAAGCCCGATATAGAATTCGGGACTAAAAACATTATGGGTGTGCTGGTGCCAACTATTAAATCCGGCGAACTGAAAAGAAAGATGATGGAGCGCGGCTATGGAGTTTACAATTCTGCCTCAATAGATGAGGCTGCAGATGCCTATGAAAAGGTCACAGAAAAGATAATAAGGGCTGCAGAAGTTGAAACTACGATGAGAAGGCTGCTGAAGGAAATAGAAAAGACAAAGAGAAGGGTGAATGCGCTTGAATTCGAGGTCATACCCAGAATGGAAAAGATAAAAAGCTTCATAACATTAAGGCTGGAAGAGATGGAGCGCGAAAATATTTTCAGGCTGAAAAGGATAAAGGCGAGGATATCCGGCTAAAATGCAGCTGTTTCTGAGAATCTTGGATGCTGTCAGGAAAAAACTAAAGCAGACAAAAGTCAGGTTCTGGCTTGTTGTCATAGCAATCAATATTGTTGTTTTTATCTTGTTTGTTATATTCGCTGTGCTGCTTGTCAGAGTGATAAGAGGCCAATAAGAATAGAATTATTTGAATCTGAAAGATATCAAGGCTCCCCCTAATTCTCCGGCAATTATCCACAGCCTGGAAATTAATGCGATAAGGATTGCAATCGGCAATGGAAAATAAAAGCCAAGCAGAAAAGTCAGTATGCCTTCCCTGATTCCAAGGCCGCTTGGGGTTATCAAGCTCAGGAAGCCGATTATCCATGATACTGCGAATGCACCTGTCAAGGGCAGTATAAGGCTCAATGGAGAGGCATATATTGAATTAATCAGGAAATAAAAGCCAACTCCGTTTATGATCCATAAAAAAATGTAAAAAACAAGCAACAGCAGCAATGAGGAATACTTTATCCTGAATTCCACAGGATTCTTTCTGAATATTTTCAGCCCCAAATTTATAATGAGATTAAAAACCCTCGGATATAACAAAACCAATCCAATCGGGATTATCAAAAACACAGGAAGGAATTTTATCAGCCCATTGTCCTTGATCATCACCGGTATAAAAATCAATGCTGTGAACAATGCCGATAAAACATGCATTGCCAGCTCCAAAACAAGGCTTACAAAAGTTGTGTATTTTGAAATTTTTTTCTTTTCACAAAGATAGATCCTTCCAAGCAGATACCATATCCTTCCGGGCGCATATCTTCCTAATTGCGATAAAAACCATATTCTTAAGCTCGACTTGTAGCTTAATTTAACCCTCAATAACTCCAGTATTTTTTTCCAGCCATAAACTAAGAGAAAAAGGTAAAAAAATAAAAATATGAAAGATAAAATCAGATAAAAATAATTAAAGTAAATTCTATAAGCCAGTAACTGATTCGAATTATTATAGAGGGTTTTTATTAAAAAATATAAAATGATTACAGATACTGCAATACCGATTATTTTCTCAATTTTTATTTTTTTATTTTGTTTTTTCATAAATAATCCAAAATGCCCCTTAAATCCTTGGTTCCTTGATTGATGGAATGAGTGCAAACTTTTTGCAGTTCTGGCCTGGCATTAAAGGCTATTGAAAGCCCGGCTTCTTTTGCAAGAGGAATGTCATTCACGCCATCGCCGACAAATGCGCATTCCTCTTTTGCCAATCCGTATTCGCGCATCAAAAGCCTCATGAAATCAACTTTTCCAACGTAATCAGCGGGCAATAAGTTCCACGCAGTTAATTTGCGGGTTTTATCATCAAAAAAATACTCGCATGCTGCAAAAACATGATCTATCTTTAATTCACGCTGAATTTTATTTGCCTGATTTTTAAATCCGCCTGTTATCAGCGCAGTTTTATAGCCTTTTTTATGCAGAACTGAAAAAGTTTGTTTGGCGCCTTTCATATAAGGGATGCTGCGCAAAACCTTGTAGAAATATCTCATTGTCAGGCCATATTTTTTATGTATTCGTATTGTATCTTCCATCCATTCAATGTAATTTTTATAGCCGCTTCTATTCCATTTATCTTTTGTCGCCTGCTCTTCTTCTCCGGCTTTTCTTCCAAGATGCCTTGAAATAAGAGTCCATGCCGATGCCGCAGTGTTTTTGCCTTTTTCCACTATGCCTGTTTCTGTTATAACGCCTTCCATATCAAAGAATATAAGTTTTATTTTATTGTTTTTCATTTTACTAAAATCTCTTCATACATTTTTATTGTCTTTTCAGCTATCTTTTCTGCAGTAAAATTATCATGCACGTATTTATATCCTTGCTCTGCAAGCTTTTTTGCCAATGCCTTATTATTTAAAATCCTGACTAAGGCACCAGCAAGCTGCTTTGGATTTTTTTCATCAATAAGAAGCCCGGTTTTGCCGTCTATAACAACATCAGGGATTCCGCCGGTCCTTGTCCCGATAACCGGTGTTTTGCACGCAAGGGCTTCTGCAAAAACAACGCCAAACGCCTCTGTTTCGCCTTTCCAGTCTGTAACTGATGCCAAGACAAAGACGTCTGCATCATTGTAATATTTAATGAGCTCCTTATGCGGAACAGAAGGAATGATTGTTATATTTTTTTCAAGGTTCAATTTTTTAATCTGCTCTTTCAAGCTTTCTTCTTCAGGGCCTTTTCCGACAACAATCAGCTTAAAATCAATTTTTTTATCGTTTAAAATATTGCACGCATCAATTAAGTAATTAACACCCTTCCTTTTCACAAGCTTCCCTATTGTAAATATGGTTTTTGTTTTATTTCTGCTCTTTCTCATTGGGTAAAATTTATTCCTGTCGAAAGGCATTGGAAAAACAGAAATTTTATTTTTACTGATTTTTAATAAATCCGTGACGATCCTTGCAACATAGTTTGAAACTGCATTTATCCTGGCGGCATTTTCAAAAATCTTCTTTGCGAAAAAACTGAAGAATTTGAATTTCCTGAGAATGAAGACATCTGTGCCGTGCGTTGTAACGATGTAAGGAACTTTGGTTTTTTTAGAAGCGAGGTAAGCGGCAATGCCGCACGGCACCCACCAGTTTGCGTGAATCAGATCAATCTTCTCCTTTTTCACGACCTCAACAATCTTTTTATAAAAATTTCTTATTAATTTTATGAAAATAAGCTTGTTTAATGTGCTTTTTATAACCAATTCATGCATATTATTCTTATATGCTATCCTCTCATACTTATCAGAAGCGTATCTGAAGCGGTAGATCTTTATGCCGCCAATCACTTCATGTTCCTTTAATCCTTTCTCATGCGGAGCAAGGACAATGACTTCAAAATCCCTGTTCTTGTTGATCTCAGAAACCCAGTTAAAAAGAAAGGGCGACATTATATCTTCCCTGAAGCGGATGAAGTTCTGGGCAAGCATCAGGATTTTGATTTTTTGCATTTTTATTCCAAATTAATATACTTTATTTCATACGGAGCGCTGTTCATCTTAATGAACCCGAAAGACAGATATTCATATATTCTTGACTGCGCCTGTCTGCCCTGCAGCATCTCATTCAGCGTTGTTTCATCAAATGTTCCGCCTTTTTTAAATAAGAAGTATATCGGAACAGCGCCCTGCTGCGTCTGCTGGAATGCAACCTGTTTTAAAGAGTAATTGGAGTTTATGTAATTCCTGAATTCTGATTTCTGGAATATGTTTGAAAAGCCCCATTGGTAAATAAAGATCCACTTTAAATTTTTCTTTTCCTCAAACTGCTTTAATTCTGACAAATTAGATATGACTGTTGCTTTTCTGTCAGCATGCCACACAACTCCGGTATCCTGATGGCCTGAGTCAAACATCATTTCATCAGGCGAACTGTGCGAGTTTATGTAATTGCCAGCAACATCTAATCCAGAAAACTGCGTATTAAATTGGCCTGCTATGCTTTGCTTTGCAGCTGGCCACATAAAAATAATGAAAAACAAGATTATTGCAATCCATCTGAGGCTGTTCTTAAGATACGGCTGCTTTGTTTTTATCTGCGGAATAATTGATGCAATAAAAAGCAGCGCTGATGATATTAAAATTGCAACTAAAGGGACAAAGGGCATCTGGTAATAGTTGTGGCCCGTCATGAAATTTATCAGCAGCAATCCATAAACCAGAAATGAAACTGCCCACGCGACAAGAAACCTGTGCTGCTGCTTTCTGATATGCCAAAGCGAAATGCACAGCCCAATAATTGAGATTATGACTCCTATTTTCGTAAAATTATCCTTTGAAGCAAACATGAAAACAGTTCCCCACCATTCACTTGTAAACATCTTGAAAGGCTCTTCCAAAACCCTGCCGATCATCTCATCTCCAACACCTGAAGAAGATGTCTGCGCCTTTGCAAGATTCGGGAGCAGGAACCACAATATGAATGCAATGAATATCAAAGCGCCTATGCCAAACTGCTTCCAGTATTTCTTGCTTTTAATTGTTTCAAAAGGAAATATTGAAAGCAGAGGAATTGCAATGATCAAAAAGGGATATTTTGTAAGCCCTGTAAGGGTAAAAAAGACCATAAAGACAACAATGTTTTTCATTGTTTGCTTTTCTTTCCAGACAAGGAAGAAATAAATTGCAGCTGTCATGAAAAACAATGCCGGAGCATCAAATTGAATATTCCTGCCGAAGAAAACAAGCAAAGGCGATATAGATGTAAAAAATGCCGATAAAAGCGCAATGTCTTCCCTTTTGAAAAGCTTTTTTACGAAAAGGTATGTGAACACAACTGCGCCTAGCGCAAAAAACACTGTAACTAATCTTGCAACCCACAGCTGCATCCCAAATATTTTCCATCCTATTACAAAAATCCATTCATAAAGAGGAAAATTATCTACATGGGAGTATTTTGGCGGATCAACCAAGGGGATTGTATAATCGCCCCTGAGATAAAGATAATCGCCGCCTTTGTAAAAGCTTCTTGCCTCAGCAAGCGTATGCACTTCTTTTGTATTGTGATAACCGATAACAGGATAATCAAGATGGTATGATCTTAAATAAAATCCAAGGATCAGGATCAGGGCAAGAATTATCCAATTATAGTTTTTCTTTAAAATGTTCAAGTTTATCTTTAGCTCTGTTTCTTCCCCAACCATATAAAACCCTGATTTCAGTCAATATTTAAGTATTTCGAATTTGTAATCCAGCATGGTCAGTTTGTAAGGCCAATCATGAACTTCAGGCCTTCAAAATACTTTTTAAAATCATCAAAAGACTTTATTTTTTTAAGCACTTTCCAAACATAATGAGGCCTGAAATAGAATTTCCTGTATGCTTTTTTGACATAATATTCGACTTGTTTGCCATCTTTATACCCTTCAGGCACGTAGGCTGCTTTTGTTCTTCCATGATAGCCCTTGACAATCTTACCTGTTTTCATAGCGAGATCATAAAGCGGGGTGCCATATTCAGGGTAAGTAGGCAGGAATTGCGCGTAATCAAGGTCAAGCTCTATTGCAAATTTTATTGTTTTTTCAGCTTTTTCAGGGGTTTCGCCAGGAATGGCGAGCATGAAAGAGCCTCTTGTTTCCATCCCATACTTATGCGTCAGCTTTATTGTCCTTCTTACCTGATCCAATGTTATTCCTTTGTTTATGCCGTCAAGCAGGTCCTGGTTGCCGCTTTCTATGCCATAAAATACGCTCCAGCAACCTGCTTCTGCCACCCTCTTAAGCATTTCCTCTGTCGGCGTGCTTACTTTTCCATAGCATGACCATGCCAAATCCAGCTTGTTTTCCTTGAGAAGGTCGCAAAACCTTTTTATCCAGCTTTCATTTATCAGGAAATTATCATCCCAAAAAGAAATCTCCCTTATTCCATACTTATGCATCAAAAGCTTAATATCTTCAACAACCCTTTCAGGAGAATGCCGCCTATAAACCTGGCTCATTATGCCGCTCTGATAGCAAAAGGCGCATTTTCTCCACGGGCATCCCCTTGAGGTTATATAATTCACAGCCGGAAGCCTTTTATATTGGTTAGGAAGCGGCGTGTAAAGCTGGAAATCAAAAAGATGCCATGCTATTGGCGGGAGCTCGTCAAGAGCCATTATTGGCCCAGTTTGCGCTGTGAATTTTGACTTGCCATTTTCTTTATAGCCTATACCGGGTATTCCTTTTACGTCTTTTCTTGCCGAAATTTTATCTATCAGCTCAGGGAAGGTTTTTTCACCCTCGCCCAAGACAATATAATCTACGCCTTTATTACCGAGGCATTCTTCAGGAAAGCACGATGGATGAGGGCCGCCCAAAATAATCGGGATATTCAGCTCTTCTTTCGCCTTGTTCGCGAGAAACATCGCATTTTCAGCCACAGCATTGTTTGCAGCTATCCCGATAAAATCAGGGCCGAATTCTTTCAGAATCCCTATTGTTGTGTTAAATCCTATTCCCATTGCAGAAGCATCTATTATTTTGACAGTATGGCCTTTTTGCTCGAAAGCTCCGGCTAAATAGCCAAGGCCAAGCGGAGGCAGATTCCCGCTTTTTATCTGCTTCTTGCTTCCATAAGCTTCTTTTATTAAATTATACGGAGGAAAAACCAATGCTATTTTCATTTTGATAAGCTTGCACCCCTCGGTATTTGTGAAAAAAATCGAATACTTAAATGTTTCTACTGAATTTTATTTTCATATACTTTTAGATTCCCTTTCTCATGCAATAATGAAAATCCTGAATTGATTACAGCAGACTCCACTTCACTGCTTTCACCCCATAATAAAATATAATCATAGTAAGATAAAATTTTCCTGCTGAAGTTCAATTGCTGGGACAGCTCATTTGGAGCAGCTATGATGGATTTTGGAGCAGGCATTTTTTCCTTGTATGCTATTAAATGAGTGCTGTGCCCTGCAAACACATAAGGGCCTGTTCCGCCTTTTTCAATATGGTAATATGCCCAGAAATGCTCGTACGGCCTCATGGTGTAGCCATATAGATCCTTGATTGTTATTGGCAGTATGAGCTTATTTCTTTCAATAACACTGATGCCTGAAGAATAATCAGAAAAGTCTTTGTTTATATTGTAATAATTAAAAAATGTGAGCATCAATAATAGAACAGCTGCAATAAGCGTTATAAACAAAAAAAGCCGCTTCTTTTTTGGCGGCTCTAGCCAGGAAACAAAAAATAAGACAATGAAAGGCACGAATCTTATCTTGAAATGCGCCCAGGTCTTAAGGTCGGGCGGAGAAATTACAAACAGCAAAAGCAAAATCAAGGCTAAAATCAAAAACTCATTCTTGTATTTTTTATTGAATAATCTTTTGATTAAAAAGGGCTTATCGGCCAAAAATTTTCTGAGAAATAAAAAAACAAAATAAAGCAGCGGGACAGCCAGAATTGCAGCTTCAAGAACCGGCGAAAAAGACAGAAACATACCAAAGAAAGACTTAAGCAAAACCAGGGGGTTAAAAGCAGAAAGGATATCAATCGGAGCAGCATCCGGTGTTCTTGTAAACCAGAATATTGCAAATAAAATAACAGGCAATATGAAAGGGATCGTTGTTGTGAATGCCTGTTTTTTATTTTTATAGCGGAATATCTGCACTAAAAATACAGATATCAACAAAATTATGAAAGAGAACAGATGCGAAAACAAGGTCAGAAGCGCCAATATTGTGGAAATCAGAATTTTGCCGATGTTCATTTTATCCCGGTTGTTAAGCCAATAGCCTAATGCAAAAAAGAAGAAAGGAAGGCTTATTGCAAAATCGATCAGCCCTTTGTTGAAAAACCAGTTATAAGTGAAAATAAAGCTGAAAAACCCAAGAATCGCCTTTCGCCTGCCAACAGCGCCTAAAAAATAGAAAATGCTTAATGGAAACAGGATTGCGTAAATGCTAAGAAATATTTTTCCAGCAATGTAAATGCCGAAGATTTTTGAAAATAAAATGATTGAAAAAATCGAAAAAAGAGTGGGTATAAGGCTGAATTTCAAATCAAAATATTTGCTGTAATCAAATTCCTTATTCTGGTAATCCATGACAATTTTATCCTGCATAAGATGCTGCGGGTAATCCTGCAATGGCGGATAAGCAAAAAACCATATTGGAATTAGGTTAATGGCTATCAAAAAGGCAACCAGCAGCATTATTTTTTTGTTTGTCAGTTCAATCATTTTGTCATTTTTAGTAAAGCTTATTCAGATCTATTTCACTGTGCATTTCGTTTTCAATAAATATCCTGTGCCAAAGCTGGAAAGCCAGCAGGCTCCAGAGCTGCCTTGCATAATAAAGCCTTGACCCGGAATAATTCCTTCTTATTTTATCGATGTAAGAATAATCAAAATAACCCTGCCTTTTTATAGTTTCCTTATCAAGCAGAATATCGCTCCAGTATTTCAGGTCTTCCCTGATCCACAAATCAATCGGAACATAGAAGCGCTGCTTCTGCCTGCTGATTATTTTTTTCGGGATGAAGTTTGACATTGCCTTTTTCAGAATGTATTTTTCATTGAAGCCATGAAGCTTGAGCTTAGGCGGCATTGTAAAGGAAAGCTCAACCAATCTGTGATCCAAAAAAGGCACCCTTTCCTCAACTGCATGGGCCATGTTCATCTTGTCTGCTTTCATCAAAAAGTCCTCTGGCAGCACGGTTTCCATTTCCATGGCCAAGATCTGGTTCAGATAATTGTTTTTGTTGTTAAAATATTCTGCATCAAGCCATCTGCTCAGATTTGTGTTTTTTATTTTTCCGTAAATATCGCTTAATAAGGCCCCTTTCTTGTCTTCTTCGCTAAAGATTGATACTATATCGAGGTAATTCCTGCCTTTCCCCTCAGATTTCAGAAGGCTTACCGCCCTCTTTATCCCCTCATCACCCAAAGAGGAGCTATATTTAAAAAATTTATTTAACAGGAATTTTGGCGAATTTTTAACAAAAAAAGGAAGCACTGTTTTTTTAAGCACATTAATCCTTTTCATCTTTTCCATCAGCATTAAAAACTTGCACTGCTCGTATCCTGCAAAAACCTCGTCTCCGCCGTCTCCTGTAAGCACAACTGTGACTTCTTTTTTTGCATTCTGCGCAAGAAGGTAGACTGGGATAAGAGCAGGATCTGCCAATGGCTCGTCAGAATGCCACACTATTTTTGGAAGCAGCTTTACAAGGTCTGATTTTACAGTATATTCCCTGTGGTTAGTGCCGAAATGCTCGCTTATCAATTTCGCATGCTGCAATTCATCAGTTTCCTCGCCATGGCCAAATCCGACTGAGAATGTCTTTACCTCCTCTTTTGAATTGGTTTCTTTGCTGATCATGCTCATCATAGCAACAACAGAGCTTGAATCAATGCCTCCGCTAAGGTAGGCGCCAAGAGGAACGTCGCTCATCAACCTTCTGTTCACGCAGTCCTTCAATAATACCTGGATTTTTTTAATAAAAAAGTTCTCAGAAGCCGGAAGAATATTGCCATTTGAAATATCCGGGATCCAGTATCTGATTATAGCGTGAGTTTTATTCTTTAAATCATAGGACAGCAGATGCCCTGGCTTTAATTTATAGATATTTTTGAAAATTGTTTCTGAAGGCGGTATGTATCTCAATGTGATGAACCTGTTTAATGACTCTAAATTTACCTCTTTTTTTATTTTATGCTGCAGTATTGCCTTTATTTCAGAAGCAAATATTATCTTATTGCTGTCCAGATAGTAATACAATGGCTTTATTCCGAGCCTGTCCCTTGCAAGCAAGAGCTTCTTTTTTTTGCCGTCATATATTGCATATGCAAAATCGCCATTCAGCTTTTTAACAGAGTCTTCCCCATATTCCTCATAAGCGTGCACTATTGTTTCGGTATCTGTTTCACTGCGGAACTTATGAGCTTTATTTTCGAGATCTAACCTCAGTTCCTTGTAATTATATATTTCGCCGTTAAAAACAATCCAGATGTCCTTGTCTTCATTGCACATCGGCTGCATTCCCTTTTCGCTGAGGTCAATGATGCTCAGCCTTCTGTGGCCCAAAGAAATGCCTTTGTCTGTGTAAATCCCGCCCTGATCTGGGCCGCGATGTACTATAACATCGCACATCTTTTTTATTGATGCCTTGTCCTCGAAATTAAATCCGCTTATGCCGCACATTTTAATTTAGCTTTTTAATTCCTGCATTGGATAATGTAGCTGAGAGGGAATAAGAATGGGCTTCTCTTTATTTTGATTATTTTGAATTTGTTTTTTATCAGCTGCCTGAATTTCTTCAGGTTAAATTTATGTATGTGCCACTCCATGTCCAAATCCAGCTCTCCTTTTTTTACATTCAGTTTTCTGAACATATACGCTATCTTGTCCAGCAAAGGCTGATTAGGTATTGTAAAAATAACTATTGCGCCTCTTTTAGAAACCCTTTTTATTTCATCTATGACTTTTGCCGGGCTGGGCAGGTGCTCAATTACCTCAGAGCAGATTATTTTATTGAAGCTGTTTTTTTTGAATGGGAGTTTCTGGACATCTGCCATCATCAGCTTTGTATTTTTACCCTGCATATTTTTCCTGGCCTGCCTTAGCGCTGTAGCAGAGCAATCAATGCCAATAACGCTGCCTTCTTTTATTTCCCTCAATATTATGCCGGAGCCGCATCCTGCATCAAGCATCTTATCTGTATTTTTTGGGGAGAGGAGGTTCAGGATGGCTCTTTTCCTGTGATTTGAAATGTATTTTATCACCGGGTTAGCATGCTTGAATCTGCTTTCATTGCCATGCTTGACAAACATCTGCTCATTCCATTTGTAGAACAATTTGCCTTTGCCCGCTTTACCTGAGTGTTTTTTCAATTTTGTAACCTTTATCATTGCTGGCGCCATAATATGTCCTTATTAAAATTTCAGCCAAAAATCCAAAAACTATGAACTGCACTCCGGTAATTACTAAAAGCGCTGCCAATAATAAAGTCGGGCCAATGAGAAGGTGGGAGCCGTATTTTATGACATTGTAAATGACAAGCAGCAGCCCAATAAAAATTTCTGATAACCCTAAAAAGCCGAAAAAATGCAATGGCCTTGTTGAATAATCTGACCAGAACTTAATGTAAAAAAGATCAAGCAAGCCCTTGAATATCCTTGTTGTGCTGTATTTTGTCTTTCCGAATTTTCTCGGGTAATGGCTTACTTTTATTTCCCCTACTTTGTAGCCATTCATTGCAACAATTGCCGGGAGGTAGCGGTGCATTTCGCCGTATATCTCAAGATCTTTAATGCTTTCTTTCCTGTATGCCTTCAATGCGCAGCCTGAATCATGGATCTTGTCCTTTAACATGATTTTTCTTGCAATATTTGCCAGAGAAGATGCAAGTTTTTTTGCAAACGGGTCCTTTCTCTTATGCCGCCATCCGCTCACCATGTCATGGCCTTCATTTATCTTTTCAACAAGCCTAGGAATGTCTTCAGGGTCATTCTGCAGGTCGCCATCCATTGTGACTATGATGTCGCCATTTGCGTGCTCGAATCCGGCTGATAAAGCTGCTGTCTGGCCAAAATTCCTTTTGAATTTTATTGCCTTCACATACCTATCTTTTTTGTGCAGGACCTGTATATTGGCAAATGTGCGGTCTCTGCTTCCGTCATCGACAAAGATGACCTCATAATTCTTATACTTTGATAAAACAGCGCTAAGCCTGCTGTAAAGCGGAAAAATGCTCTTTTCCTCATTATACACAGGTATAACTATGCTAAGCTTCATTTTAATATGGAAAATAGGCATATATTATTTAAAGTTTTCTGAAGCCAAATTCATTAAATTTTTAAATCCACCTATTTCAACAAGATATATGATGCGTAACAGGGGCGTGGTTATTGTAATTCCGGCGTATAATGAAGAAGCCAAGATAGGCAATGTCATCTCTGATCTCATCAGGAATGGCCATGAAGACATAATTGTTGTGGACGATGGCAGCCAGGATAATACATATAAAATTGCCAAAAGCCGCAAAGTTGACGTGTATAAGCATGTTATTAACCGAGGCCTTGGCGGCGCTCTTGGGACGGGCATTAAAGCTGCGATTATGAAGAATGCAGGCATTATTGTAACATTTGATGCAGACGGCCAGCATGCTGCTTCAGATATTAAACGCTTGATAAAACCAATATTGGATGGAAAAGCAGATGTTGTAATTGGCTCCAGGCTGATAAAGCCAGATGGAATGCCTTTTATAAGAAAAGTTGGCAATTGGGGAATGAATTTTATAACTTACATAATGTTTGGCGTATGGACTACTGACTCTCAATCCGGGTTAAGGGCATTTTCAAGAAAAGCAGCTGAGAAGATAAGCATAAAAGGCAACAGGATGGAGGTTAGCTCTGAAATGATCAGCGAAATTGGAAGGCGCAATCTAAGGTTCAAAGAAGTGCCGATAAAGGCGATTTACACAGATTATTCATTAAAAAAAGGGCAAAGCAATTTAAACGCGTTCAAGATTTTATTAAAATTGGTTGTGAGAAAGCTAATGAGGTGAAAAAATGGAAATATTGCAGGTCTTGATTATTGCTTTTGGGCTCTTTGCGTTTAGCAGGGTTATATTGAGATTCAAGGATAAAGAAATAACTATGAAGGAATTCATATTCTGGAGCATTTTATGGCTCATAATAATATTCTTTGGATTTCTGCCGGATATAACAAAAGTCTTTGCTGGGCTATTGGGGATAGGAAGAGGCACAGATGTTGCGATTTATGTGAGCATCATACTGCTGTTTTACCTGATTTTCAGAATTTATGTGAAAACCGAGAACATTGAGCAGGAAGTCACGAAGATTGTGAGAGAGATTGCAATAAGGAAGAAGAAATAAAAATGACCAAGAAGAAGATTGCGATTTTCATTCCGACCTATAATGCTGCAAAAACGCTGCCAATCCTGATAGACCGGATTCCTGAAAAATTGAAAAAAGAGGTCAAGGAAATATTTGTTGTTGATGATGCGAGCCAGGACAATACATATTTTATCGGGGTTGGCTACAAAAAAGAAAAAAACCTGTCTAATCTGAAAGTTTTCAAGAATGAAAAAAACAAGGGTTATGGCGGAAACCAAAAATACGCATATCAGTATGCAATAGACAAGGGCTTTGACATTGTTGTAATGCTGCACGGAGATGCGCAGTATGCCCCTGAAAAAATACCTTATCTGCTTGAGCCATTGGAAAAAGGAAAGGCAGACATGGTTTTCGGCTCAAGGATGAAAGGCAATCCTCTGAAAGGCGGAATGCCTTTGATGAAATTCATTGGCAACAAGATCCTGACATGGATTGAAAACAAAGTGCTTGGCTTGAATTTATCAGAATATCATTCGGGGTTCAGGCTTTACAGCTGCGCAGCGCTTAAAAAGATTCCATTTAATTTATGCGCAGATGACTTTCATTTTGATACAGATATACTGATCCAATTTAAGGTTGCAAACCTGAGAATTGCTGAAAGGCCGATTCCAACCTATTACGGCGATGAGAAGAGCCATGTCAAGATCTTCAGCTATGGCTTCAATATCCTGAAATCACTTTATGGCTATCTGCTGCACAAATACGGAATTAAAAAAGTCAAAAAATTCGATATAAAACCGGTAAGATGAACAATAACAAAGATTACCTGATTTATGCTGTTTTAATCGCTTTGAGCATTGTAGGATCTTTGATGTACTTCAACCAGCCTTTGGCGGATTCCGATCATTATTTTGACACAACAAGGTTCATACAGGGCAGAAATGCAGCAATTGATTCGCCATGGGCATCAAGGATGCTTGTTCCTTTGATTGCTGCTGCTTTTGAGCCGGTTTTTGGCATTAGTGTGGCTTATTCTTTGCTCAGCATTTTATTCTATTGTTTAAGCTCAATTCTTGTTTATGTTTTTTTTAAGAATTTTTTCAAGAGCAAAGATATCGGATTTATCTCTGCAATAATCTTTGCAACCTCTTTGCCATTAATTGCATGGGGCGGAAGGCCTTTGATTGAAACAGCAGGGTTTTTCTTTTTGTTTTTGGGGATTGCTGCGATAGAATGGTGCCTGAGAAAAGGCAGGATTATTGATTACATTGTAATTGGGCTTGTCATGGCGGCGGCAATATTGGCAAAGGACCACAACTATATTCTCCCGATTTATTTTATTTTAAGCGCATTATTCAAAGATGGCTTTTCTTTTGTTAAAAAAATAAATAAAATCCTGAAAATACTTGCTGCACTTTTTATTTCCATTATTCCGGCTTATTTGTGGAGGAAATTATTGAGCCTACACATAGCAAGCAAATACTCAAATTACATCAATTTTTTCCTCCAGTACCAGTTTAATTTTATTACAATATTATGGATGTTTGGGTTTAGAACGCTTATTACATTCCATATTTTATGGATTCCTTTTATTTTTGGGCTATTTTATGATAAAGATAATGGAAGAAGAAGTTTTTATTTAAAAAATTTCATACTGGAGTTTTTAGCAATAATCTTCATTTTTGTTGTTGTCGGCCTGTTCTCTCCGAGATATGCTTTCATATTGTTCCCTTTCGTCATTCCATTAGCGGCTTACGGGCTTTATGAAGGAAGCAGGAAGCTTGCAAAAAAATTAAAACTGAAAAACTTTTATTGGATAATTGTTGCGTTCTTAATAGTATATGCTCTGCTCTCTTATTTCGGGGCTTCGCTTTATCCTGAGGACGCATCTATTTTGAAAGAAGACCTGCTGCAGATGGTATTTAAAAGATTTAACCAAATTTATGGGTGGCTGTTTTGAAAGCGAGTGTAATTGTTGTAACATATAACGAAGAAAGAAATATCGCAGACTGCCTGAATTCTCTTGTTAATCTTGATTATAATAAAAAAGATTATGAAATTTTAGTTGTTGATGGGAATTCAAGCGATAAAACAAAAGATATTGCCGGGGACTTTATTAAAAAATTTAAAAATAAAGTAAAAATAAGGCTAATAAACAATCCGAAAAGATTTATTGCCTCATCAAGGAATGTTGGCTTGAGAAATGCGGCTTATGAGCTTATTGCATTCACAGATGCAGACTGCATTGTTCCGAAAGACTGGCTTAAAATTTTAGTTGAAGGTTATGAAAAGCTGAAAGGAAAGAGTGTTGCTGCTGTTGGCGGGGCGAATATTCCTCCTAAAAATGCTCCGAATTTCATGGCTGCTGTTGGAATTGCATTTGATTCTTTTTTAGGTTCTTTGGGAAGCGCGCAGGCAAAAAAATTCAGCAAAATAACTTTTGTCCCAAGCCTGCCCTGCTGTAATGCGCTGCACAGCAAAAAATTATTGCTGGAAGTTGGCGGATTTGATGAAAAATTAAGGAATATGTGCGAAGACTATGATGTTAACTTTAAATTAAGGAAAAGAGGATATAAGATCGCTGTACTGCCAAACAGCTTTGTCTGGCACAAGTTAAGAAGCACACCCATGAAGTTTTTGAAAAACATGTATGCGTATGGGAAGGGCAGGATTTTTTTAATGAAAAGGCTGAAAGAGTTTAAATTTATTTATTTGCTGCCGATATTTTTTATAGTTATCGTGCTTCTGAGTTTTCTAAGTTTTTTCAATAAATTATTTTTAATTCCTTTGCTTTATTTCCCGCTTGTTTTTTTATACAGCCTTTGCCTTTGCATGAAAAAGGGCAGAATCAACCTGGCTTTTCATGTTTTTTTGGTGTTTGTTCTGGAGCATTTTGGGTATGCTGTTGGAGAGATCGCTGGGCTGTTAAAGCAGTGATTTTCCCATACATTTATAAATAAAAGCGCATTTTACAGGCATATTACACCAGTGGTGTAAAATAAATATATGGGTGGAAAAATATGTACGGAAATGATAGTGGTGGCTACAGGCCACAAAGAAGTTTTGCGCCAGTTAAGGTTGGCGACGAGTTGGATGTAAAGATAGAAGCTGTCGGCGAGAAAGGCGACGGCATAGCCAAGAAGAACGGCTTTGTCTTGTTCGTGCCCGGTGTT
>JACPBO010000024.1:18488-21068 GCA_016180285.1 Candidatus Woesearchaeota archaeon | reverse complement strand
AGCTGTCAGCTCTGTTAACAGGTACCATCTGCATGACATCTTAATTTATGTAAAAAAGATGCCGAAAAATGCAGAACAGGTTTACAATGTTTTAGAAGCGCAGCCAAGGGTTGCAACAACAAAGTTGATTCCGGACAAAGACAGCACTTCCAAGCTGACAGCATATTTCTCAAGAAAAGGAAGATTCATCGGAGATTCCCCTGAAAACCTTATTATTTACGGGTCTGTCCAGCTAAACCGAAGAAGGCATTCCATAAGGCTGAAGCAATGGATAGACAATGCGTCAATTGTATGCCCGGAGAACATCAATGCAATCTATGCTGTGATGGGCGTCCATAAAGATGCCTCGAAGAGCATAAAATTTGTTGATAAACGGTTGTCATGCGAATTGCTGCCGGGGTATAAGTGACACGCCGAGTGTAATTTGATTTATGACAGCATTAAATCGAAGTAGCGGCAGCTATAAGCCGCCGTAGATGAAAAAAATGGAAACATTAGAGAATCTTATCCCGCGAATAATAGAGGATCTTGTTGAAGCATGTAACAACAAGATTGATCCGCCTGGATGCATACTGAATATTGGAGAGCATGTAAGGGACGTTAAACTTGCTCTGCCAAAAAATTATGAGAACATTAACCCTGAAGATGCTGTATTAACTTTCAATTTAGGCGGCATGAAATATTATGCAACTCCGAATCTCGAGTCAATCAAGGATTTGGTTAAACGTGAAAAAATAAAGGAAAAATCACAATGGATTGGCTGTGGCGAAAAAATTGATTTGGAATGCCTTTCTACAGACCCAACCATTGCAAAAGGCAAAACAGAATACAATGTCTCGGTTATCTGCGAAGAAAAAGGAGGATCTGCTGCTCATGCTGCAATAGCCGAGGTTGCATTTATAAGATTCTTGAAGTATTATCTATCGCAAGCAAGAATAAATACAAAGAAAAAGCAAAAGACCTTGGAAAGATTAAATAGGACGGAAGTTATCTATTTGGCGATTGACCCTAAGCAAAATGGCTCGAGTAATTACTATGCTGAATTGGGTGTAAAAACATTAAAGATATCGCCGCAAGGATATGATAAAGTTCCGATTAATCTTGTTTTTGAATTAGGCAATAAAAAAACAATTCTTAGAGGATCAATTCCAAAATATGAGGTTAGTGATGGCAGTCTTTATCACGAGGATATTATGGAAAATTTAAGCAATATTTCTCAAGTAAACGTAGTTGCTCCAAAAAACTTGTACCTTATGGAGCTGGTACTTGCTATTTTTAACAATAAAAAAGTAATAAGGGCAGGCCTATTTACAAAATCCTCGTTCGAATCTGAAAAAGATGTTGTCAGAAAACTAGTTTCCTTATGCGAGTTATTAGTGGAAAACAAAGAGGAAAACGCGATACTAACTGGAAAAGGGAATTATGATGGCCTTAGAGCTATTCTTAAATCTGGAAATGCGAAAGAGTACATCATAACAAGGGATAAGCACGGGATAATTGGTGCGCAATGCCATTCTAAGCAACTAATTACGTACGCAAATGTTCAGCCTTATGAAAAGAACATAGGCAAGAATCCTCAGTTTACAGGGGCAGGG
Organism: Candidatus Woesearchaeota archaeon; assembly: GCA_016180285.1. Classification (NCBI taxonomy): domain Archaea; kingdom Nanobdellati; phylum Candidatus Woesearchaeota; species Candidatus Woesearchaeota archaeon. The sequence continues at coordinate 19,473 of JACPBO010000024.1, read as the reverse complement.
GATGTAGCAGATGGCGTCATCAATGTTTGTTATAATTTAGGATTAGACATAAGAACTACAATAACCCTGGCTAACTTATTTGCTTCCTATAGGATTAGACATGGGAACATTCATGAATATGCTAGACTAATCGAAGCCGAAATTAAAAAGAAGAAAAGAGCATCAATCAGCCAACTTAAATGCCCCAAAGCACAGCCTTATAGTGATTTCAGCCCAAATGGCATCTAAAATTCAAAAAAGATTTGACAAATAATCTGAGGCAAAAATGAAAAAAACAGATTGTAAAAACTTGGACATCATTGTAGGAAGCAGGGAAAGGGTTTCAGAGCTTATTGCCGAGCATATTGCTGCGCAAATGATAAAAAAAGGCGGGAAGATATCAATAGGCGCAGCATGTGGCAGCAGCACTGCCGGAGTTTACATGTCCTTAAATTCAATATCCAGTGACCTTTCAGGAATCACAGCTTTTACGGCTGATGAATTTTTGGGAACAGATGACCAGAAAAAAAGCATAGAAAAACAATTGCCTGGAGCAAAAGTTTATGCTCCTGATGCTATTTTTGTAGGAAAAAACCAATCAGATCTCTCAGATATTATGAGTGTATACTCTTCTCTACAGGAACTAAGAAGAAGTTATGAAGCAGGCAAATATGAATATTTTGAATCTAAGAGGTTCAGAAGCACGGAACGCGCGGCAGATGAATACGAGAAAGATTTCGATTCTATAGAAAAATGTTCTGGACGAGGGGGAGATATAAGGGAAATAATATCTGTTATTGACCACCGCTGCAAAGCGTATGAAAAACAAATAGCAAATGCTGGCGGTATGGCCATTTTACTGCTTGGCCTGGGCATTGATCCTCCGGGGCACATTGCTTCTATTATGCCTAAGACAGTTAATATTAATGAGGGGGTACATCTTGAGGAGTATATAGAACCACACAAAACATCTAATGGAACAACCGATTATGCAATTACCATTGGA
>JACPBO010000024.1:0-18454 GCA_016180285.1 Candidatus Woesearchaeota archaeon | reverse complement strand
GGGGACTATTCTAGATGCAAAAGAGATTGTGTTGATAGCATTTGGAGAAGAAAAGGCAAATATTGTGGAAAGGGCATTATATGGGCCGATAGACGAGCAATGCCCTGCATCATTTTTGAGAAAATCGCCCAATAAAGTGCGGCTTTGTTTAGACCATAGCTCTTCAAAATATATTTGACAGATAAAAAACAAGCTAAAAATGATCTGCAAACTAATGGAATTCAACGGAAAAGGGCATTATGTGGCGCTGGGCTATTGCCTGCCGAAAGATCAATACGAAGACATAGCTTCAATGCCCGGTGTTTTCAAAAAGAAGGAAGACGATAAGACTGCATTTTACATAAAAGAAAAAGACCTTGATAAAAGAATAAAGGAAAACTACAGGGGGCTTGCAAAGCTGCTGTTCAGGCTGAGCAGCCCTGATTGAGGCTTATTATTCCCTTTTTATTTTATAGAATACTCCATTTCTATTCTGAGCTCTGTCAACGAATAGGTGAACTCGCTTATCTTCCTTAAGTGATGCAGCAATCCTTCATCATTGTTCTTATTTTTTATAAGCGGCTCTGCAAACAAGTCAGCGCATTTGCCATAAATCTTTTTAACCTTTTCATGATCAAAATTGTAATACAAATCATGGTACATATTAAACTGTTCAGATATTGACATCATAAATTGCTTCATTCTCTTTAACTCTGCATCGTTAATGCTGTGTTTTCTGGCGTTGTAATAGTAATTGGAAATATGCTTGAACTCATCTGCAAGAAGCTCAAGGATAAACAAGGTTGTATAGATTATTTCTGCCTTTGACTGGCTTTTTGCCCTCATTTTATTCAGTATGCGGCAGCAAAAATCATGGAATCTGTCAATATTCATGTCCAAAATATGAACATCTGCGAATCTGTCAAAGTTTCTGGTTTCTATTATCCCAATTACATCATTGAACATCTGCTGAATAATAAAGAATACCCGGCGCATGGCATTTTCAAATTCCTTTGCGCTAGGCTCTTCCATCTCTTTTATAACGCAATGGTCTAAGCTGTGCTCAATAATCTCCATGCCAATAAACCTGTTTGTTATATCCTGGACCACTGCCAAGATTGTTTTTTCATACTTTTCTTTAGGCAAATAAGGGTCCCTTGCATATGGCGTTATAAAGCCAAAAGCATCTTCATATTTCTTGTTGCTCTGGAATTTCACAGTTATCTCATCATAACCTGCACGGTAAACTGCACAAAAATATTTCCAAAGTATTGGTGTGCTGAAGTCGTTGTCAATATTCAATACTACAGAAGAAAATTCCTGCTGGCATTGAGTGTTAATAAGCAGCCCGTTTTCAGTTTCGAGAAGGTCGATCTCGTCACCGGCTTTCAGGCCGCTATCCTGCGCCCATTTGCTAGGCAAAGTTATTGTCAGGGTGCTATGGCCTTGCTTTATTATTTTTCTTTTCATAATAATTATGTCTATGTAAATAGGGATATATATTTAAATGTTTCGCTATATTGAAAATTAAAAAAATATATGGTAATATATCTCAATAGTGAAAGATATGACTGCATATAATAAATATTGGCAAATTCTAAAAGTTTCGTGTTATTTATGCTTAAACAATAAGTTTAAGGAGGTCAAAAATGTTGGGCATTCAAACAGCAAGGCATGAAGGCAGAGAAGAAGGCATTTGCGCGATAATATACGGAGAAAAAGGCGCCTATACGGTGGAAGTTTATAGAATAAACAATGAAGTTGCTGCTGCAAACACAAAAGACATAAGAGCTGACTGCACTAATAAGTTCTATGGAGAAGATGCATTGCTCAAGGGAAGGAAGTGCATAGAAGATGTCTGCGGCGAATCGCCTGTCTCTGTGAATGAAGGCAACAGATTAGTGGTTGGAAATGGCTTTTCAGCAGCATGCGCTTCAAAAATTCTTGGAAAGTATGTGGAAGATTATTGCTGAATTAAAGAGAAAAATTAATAAAAGCGATGTAATCTCCGACAGTTGGGGCAGCATAATGAAAACACTCGGCATTTTAACAGGTGGAGGCGATACATCTGCTTTAAATGCTTTTTTATACAGCGCAGTAGAAGAAGCGGCAAAAAAAGGCTATCAGCTAATCGGTTTCCTTGAAGGATGGAAAGGCGTCAAAAACCGAAACTATAAACATCTAAGCCCAGGAATGATAGATCCTTATGTCGGCGGAACATTCATAAAAACAGAAAGAGAGAGGCTGAAAAAGAATGATGGGAGCCTTGAAAAAGGCGCAAAAAACATTTCTGAACTGGTTGATTGCTTTATTGCAATTGGAGGAGAGGACACATTAAGCATTGCAAAAGACATGATGCAGGGCTCATTGCTTAAAATCCCTTTTGTAATGGCTTCAAAAACCATCGACAATGATGTTGGTGGAAATGCCCCTGATGGGAATGTTGTTGATTATGAAAGCATTTTCAATTATTATACAAATGGCTTTGCAACTGCTGCATGCAGAAGCGCTGAGTTTTCTGCTGCATTAAGGACAACATCTCATGCGCACAGCAGAATAATGGTTGTAGAGTGCATGGGCAGGACTGCTGGATGGCTGGCTTTGGCATCTGGCTGCAATATCCTGCTTGAGAATAAGTTAAAAGAATTTCCGCAGCCTGACTTCATAATTATCCCAGAATTTCCCCTTGATTACGCGGATTTAAAAGAAAAGATAAAAGAAAAATACAATAAGCCGATTAAATCTGACAAAAACCTTGCTTACTTGAATGAAAAAAACATTGTTATTGTGATTTCAGAAGGAGCAAAGCATATCGGAAGTGAAAAGCCGATAAGCGAAGATGAGTCAAATATTGACGGCTTCGGCCATAAAAAGCTCGGCGGTGTTGCTGAGATAATTGCAAAAAGGCTGAAAGAAGATCTAAAACTAGAAGTCGAAACAGGAAATTTCAACGATGAAAAGCCTAATTACATTTACAGAAGCGGTCTGCCAACCGAGACTGATGTTAAAAATGCAATCGAAATCGGAAAAGCTTGTGTAAAGCTAATTGATAACGGAGCGACAAATAAGTTTGTTGCATTGCAAAGAAAAGATTCTAAGTTTGCTGCAGAAGCCTTCGATTTGAGAACCATCTTAGATGACGGGCTGTTGAAATTAGACGGGATGGGTAAAATTGTGCCGAGAACAGCTGATAAAAGGTTTTATGACCCAAAGACATATTCAATAACTGAAGCAGGATTAGAATATTTCAGGCCTATTTTAAATACTTGTTAGCCATCTCTTCCAGTGTAAGTCTTGTATCCACTTTGCCTGCCAATCCTGCTGAGCCGAACAATATTGCTAGATTTTTAACATGCTCCGCTATTCTATTTTTAACCAGCTCCATTACTTCTACAAACGCGCTGTCTTTTAGGCTTCTATAATCTTCCCTTAGCAATTCAGGATTTAGATCCATAACCGGCTGCAGATAGCTTCTTGGATCAGTTATTTCTGCCGGATTAACTGCTTTTCCATCTTTATCCCTTGCGGGAATTTCTCCGCTGAATATTTTTTTGACAAGATTCAGCGCATCTGACTTCTGCTCAACTCCAGGATTATCATGCAGATATTTCCTGAATACAGCAGTTATAGCTAATCTCAGATCTGTATCAATATTCACTTTTCTAATTCCGCTGGTAATAGCCTGCTTTATTATGTAATCTGGAACTCCACTTGTATTCTTTAACAAACCGCCATATTGGTTTATTTCTTCAACAATTTTCTGTGGAATGCTTGAGGAGCCATGGCTGACCAGGAAATGATCCAAATTCAGGTTATAGGCCTTTAGCCCAGCATAGCTATATGCAACTATTGATATATTCAATGCATCTGTCTTGCCTTTATTTGGGCCATGCGAAGTTCCATAAGCTATTGCCAAAGCATCTGCTTTGCTTCTGTCAAAGAATACAGGAACGAATTTAGGGTCTGCATATGTTGTTTTCTCATATGATATATGCTCTTCTACACCCTTTAACTTGCCGTACTCTGCTTCAACGCCAATGCCTTTCGTATGCGCATAATCTACGATCTTTCTAGTAACAGCCATATTATCAAGTTCGTCCAATTCAGAGGCATCAATCATCACAGAGCTGAAGCCCTTATTAATACAGTCAATTGCGCTTTTTTCATCGCCATGATCGAGATGCAGGCAAATCGGCAGAGTTATTTTCATATTCTCCATTGCCTTTAACACCATATATTGGATTTTATCTGCACCGCCTTGAAACTTGTTTGCGCCTTTGCTCGCCTGTATTACCCCCGGTGCTTCTGCCTTGCGCAAGCCTTCAAGAATGCCTTCTCCTTGTGCATAGAAATTAACATTAAATGCGCCGATTGCAGCCGGTCTGCCTATTAAAGAAGAAAATTCTGCAGCCATAAGCAACGGAACAAAAGAATACAACTGTAATTTTTCAGTCATTTTATTAACCCTGCAAATAGGGAAATGCAACAAACTTTAAAAACATTGCCATACTGATAATGGGAAGGTATATTGTAGAATATATTTATTTCTTCTTCTCTTCCTTCTTCGCTTCTGCCTTCGGAGCAGCCTCTTTTGCAGCCCCTGCAGCCGGCTTAGCTCCCGGAGCAGCTCCTGGCGCGCCTGGAGCTCCTGCGCCAACGCCTTCAACTGGCAGTAATTCATGTATGATGGCTTCTGGGATCTTTGCTTCGTGAAGCTTGGCCTTGATCTCTCCTCTTGGCTTGCCCGCCATGCTGTCAATAATTTGTTTTGCAAGCCTTTCAAACTCTGCCTTCCTCTTCTCAGCCTCTTCCTGCAGCCTCTTCCTTTCTTCTTCCAATGCCTTTAATTCTTCTGCTGACAGCTCTGTTTTTTCTGCTTTGATCTCTTCATTGAATTTGCCTTCATTGACCATTTTTATGGCTTCTTTTGCGCCAACGCCTTCAACAAGAATTCCTATTGAATTGCAGCTTCCTATGATTTCCTTTATTTTTTCTTTCAGGGTTTTTCCAAGAAGAGCATCTTCCTTCATCTTTGCAATCTTAATAATCTGCTCTATTCTCAAATCCGCTATCTTGTCCTGCAGCGGATTCCCGGAGCCCTTCTCCACACCAGCTTCTTTTTTGATTAAAGCAGAAGCAGGAGGAGTGCCCACAGTTATTGTATAAGTTTTATTGGAAGTGTCAACTTTAACTTTTACTGGAACCTGCATTGCCTTGAAAGCAGCAGTCTTTTTATTGATGTCAGCAACAACCTGGCCTATGTTCAATCCAGTCGGACCTAAAGCTGGGCCCAATGGCGGAGCAGCTGTTGCCTTGCCGCCTTCAACCAATACTTCGACTGTTTGTGTTGCCATATTGAGTTGGAATAAGGGTTTTATTTAAAAAGTTATTGAATTTTTTGTTTTCGTATGAAATATTTTTGACGCTTCAGGGTCAAGATAAACCCTTCCTCTTCTGCCGTCTGATTCTATAATCACTTCAAAATCGGAATATTTAAAAACTTCCTCTTGCTTATCTCCAGTCCAAGGAATGGTCCACTTTTCAGTTTTAGCTTTTAGGTGTGGCTCTATAATCTTGTAAAGTCCTGGTACACCTATAAAAATAAATTTATCTCTAGCTTCACCAAAACGAGGAATAACAGAATGACCATGTCTTAACACAGAACCCTCGTAAGGATTTAATAAGCCATTACAATTGTCATCCTCCCAAAACCATGCTTCAGCTGGCCTATTTGCATAATGCAAAGCAATTACTGGTTCTTGGAATCTAAAACCCCTTGTATGCTTTATAGCAGGTTGAACTATCTTCCCTTTTCTTTTAAAACTGCCATAAACAAATGGGGTTCTTGCTAATAACATATAGTCTTTTGGTAAAGGTTTTAATGATTTAATTTCTCTATTCTCTGCTAATCTTGGAACGGGTCTTAATTGCACACAATAAGTTTTTCTATCTTGTATTGGCAACTCAAAATTTACCGGATAACCCAAATATTCCTCTATTGCTCTCACTACATTATCTATTTTAATTATTTGCTCATAAGAGAATAAACTATATTTGCCCCTCACATTATGGAATTCTTTTCTTTTATTTCCTGAGTATGCTTTTTTAAGGCTATCTGAAAATCCATTTTTTATATAGATATGCCCTCCTTTATCTATACTGGTTAATTGTATTTTTGCTATATTTAAACCAAAAAAAGAACCACCAAACAAAGGGTCTGACAATATGCCATTTACCTCTATCACGGTTCTCTTTTCTTTATACTCAGGATAGCTGGAATAAATAATAGCAAACAAATCTTTTTCTTTATAAGTGCTAATGCTAATTGTTGGTTGTATTCCTAAAGCGAAGCTTACATTATCCAGTCCGTATTTTCCTTCTGAGTGATGCTTCATTAAATAAAAATTTATAAACATAGATAGAATGTAAGTAATTAAGTTATTGTGTTCTGGATTAAAACGCTGTTCAAAAAGAGGAACGCCGTCCATTGTTTTAAAAGTATCGTAATACCTGTCATCAACAAAATCCTCAATAGTAGTAGAAGACCTTAAGTGAAATTCCTTCCTAGCATCAGCGTCAGGAAATTTTTTTCTAGCCATTTCTTGAATTTCATAAAGAACATTCTTAATATCTGGAGAAGCTTGAATTAAAGCATTTGGTAATATTGTATACTCCTGACCAGGCTTATACCCATAAGAAATTCTCCATAATATATCAACATCATCTTCTGGATTGAGCACCCCTCCGCCAATTTTCCTTGTTTCCTCAGGAAGGCTCTTAAACCATTCAAATGGCTTTCCAAATTGCGTAAGCATTATTTTTTCAAATCTGTCATAGTAAGAAGTCTCTATCTCTAAATTTTCTGGCTGGTAGAAATCCTTGATTTCAGGTATTCTTGTTTCTAAATCTTTTTGTATTTTTGCAAATAACCTGTGTCCAGCATTTTTTCCACCAATTCTTCTGATTAAAGCTCCAAAATCTTCCCCTATTATTTCGCTTTCTCTTGGAAAATCGTGCCTTATCATTTTATAATGCCTAAAGAACCCCTTTTGGTTATAGGAAAATAAAGATTAATTTAAAAAGTTATTGAATTTCAAGATAAACCTTGCCTCTCCAACATCTCTAAGTCAGAAAGCTATTTCCGGTGATGGTAATTCGATTTTTTCATCTTTCTTTTTATTGTGAGATTTTACACTGGCAACGTAAATGACTTCTCCTTTAGAGTCAGGATATTTAGAATATTTATCATGTATTCTTTTTAATAACCGTTTTTCATTTTTATCATAGTCAATTGTTTCTCCGTTATATCTTGCTACAAATGTATCTTCCCCAAATTTATTTTTAATATTTTCCATGTCCTTATTAAAGCGTTTCTTTTCTATTTCCATTAAAATTGTTTCTAGTTGGTCTAACTTAACCCCAGCACCATGGCAATTTTGAATTTCATTTGCTGGTAATCTGTATAGAATAGTGTTTAACCAATTAGCCTCATTTCGAAAAAAAGTTTCGTACTCTTTTTTAGATGTTAGATCTGCCGCAATTGCATTAACCCCATTATTGGCTATTCCGACTAAAACATCTTTCATACCTATAGACGGCTGCATTTCACGTAAATAACCGATTCTCTGTCCTTTTTTTACAACCTCTACAGGGCTATAATATTGTCCCATTTTAATCTCCTTAAAATTAAAATGAATCGCTGCTATTTAAATCTTTCTAATTTTCACCACTCTTAAGTAAATTTAATTATTTTTTGTCGACTTTAGATAATTCCCATAAAATCTTGAAGTGCTCTTTAAAAGAGCGGGTAATGTCTTTATCATGGATCAAGATGGCCAAAGGCTTTTCTTTCATCCACAGCATTAAAGAAGTGTAATCCCCGAATAGGTAAATAGAAACCGGGCTTACATAAGTTTGCGGGAGATACCTGACTTCTGTTAATTGAAATTTTACTAATTCCTTTCCCCTTTTTATTGCTTGGGGCACAGGGTTCATTAAACATTTAAATCCAATCCCTAATTTTGCCCTTTTTGATTCCATTATATTGAGAAAATCATGGCTTACAACCTCTTCTGCTTTTCCGGAGCTACCGAGCAATAGCCATTCTTTTGGTTTTGTTCTGAACATAATGGTATAGATATTTTTCATTCCCTCAGGGCCGTCATAAACCTCTACAACTGGTTTTTTAATTAATGGCTTATGCAATGCCAAAAGTTCTGGCAGAATTAAATTCACCTTTGCTTCTTGTTCCTTCAGATAATCAATAACTTTGTTTGGGGAAGCTGCCCTGTAGTATCTTTTACCGTTCCTTACAACATAGCTTACCAGGCCTTTTTGAGCAAGTCTCTCAATCGTGTCATAAATATAAGTTCTGGAAATTCCTGTTTTCTTTGAGACCTCGCCTGCAAGAGCTTCTTCTAGCTGCAAAAGGCATAAATAAACATCTGTCTCATTTTTTGTCAATCCTATCTGCATTAAGTTATCTTTGTTGATCATAATTATCATCAGGCATATCCTCTATATAAATCTTTCGTATTAAAACTGACAACAAAGATTTAAATATTAGCTATATTATTATTACTACAGAATAATAAATACAACAGATGCTAAAATGGATGAACTATATAAAATATCGCTGAATAAACTGGAGTTAGGGAAGATCGGGGTACTTGAAAAAATAATAAAAAGTTTAGACATTTATATAGAGGGAGAATATGACTATCTTAATATTTGTCCTTTTGGAGACTTTGATTTTATAAATATAAACGGTATATTTGAAATCTTCCCAGTCAAAGGTACAATTGAAAACACAGAGCTGATTTATTTTGAAGACACTTACAGATCCAATGTTAAGGTTCTTGATTGCGGACCTAAAGGATGTTCATTAAGATCTAGTATTTACAAAGACTGTGTAATCCGCATATTTTATAAAAGACCGAGTAAAATAAAAGACCCAACAGAATGAAACAACAAAAAATCATTTACATCATGGAGCCTATAAAAGGATTGAAACATCCGTATAGTAATTTTGGTTATAGAAGTGACAAAATAAGTATGGCTGGGGGAAAAGCTGCTAAGGAAGGATTAGAGGGACTTATAGAAAAAGTACTTATAAGCAGGGGATATGCAGATTCATACACTATTACAAACAATAAGATTTTTGGCTTTCCTGGAGAATTTCCTGATATGGGTGCTTTATTAAAAGAAAGGTTTTTTGGTGACTCAACTTCTATGTCAATTGAAAAGGAGCTTGGAGAACTTTATTATTCTCATGAAATAACATGTGCAGAACACAGAAACCAAATAGGAAGCAGTTTAGAAAATTCAAGTATTAAAGAATTCTTAGATATTTATGAACAAATTTATAATGGGTTTGAGATTGAAGGAGGGACAACGAGAAAAAAACGAGAGAATGCTCTTGCAATAATTGAGAAAATGTCCTGCAAAAAAATAAAAAAATCCCTAAGAACTTTCTTTTTACCGCACGATCTCAATCGTGATCTATTTTACGCAATAAGCACTATTGCTGATGCAGAAGTTCTTATGAGTGATTTAGCAGAAATAGAAGATTTGCTAAAAAAAGGAAAACGAAAAGAAGCAATCTCTCAAGTTATGGGAGATGAAGAAAGTTCTCTTTCTATGCATTATGAAGAGCCAAGGCATTTAAACCCATTTCGTTATATCTGTGATCAGACAGATAGCTTTTGGATAGCAAGGCTTGTATGCCCGATTGAATTAAGCCAAAATGATGACAAGATAATGGTATATTTTCCTGCAAAGCGAATGAATGTAGCAATAGAAACAATTGAGGAACTCTTAGATAGGACGGATTGGAAAATACCATACTACTGTATAAAAAATAAAAATTTAAGATTAAACCATGCGAAAAAATAAAATTGAATGAGAGGCACATGAAATGTACACAAATAAAATAGAATATTGGTAATCAGAATGAGCAAATTAACAGTTATAAAAAAAGCGTTGGAAACAAATCCAGAAGTAGTGATAGTGAAAATTTTTAATGAAAATTATCTTCCTGGAAAAAATGTAGATTGCGAATATGTGGGTGATGATGTAATTATGTGTTGGAATCATTTAGTTGACTTCTGCGTAGCACCAAAAGATGGTTTGTACATAAAAGATGAACTTCAATCCTTTATGATGGGATTGATTCCCAAAAGCTTAAAGCCAACTTTTAAAGAGAATTTTCAGGCATATGGAGACAAACTGCATTTTGGAGAGTTATGTTTTGAGGAAGTTATCGGACAAGAAAAATCAACAAGAATTTGCAAAGTAACAGATGAAGAACTATTGAATTATAATGGATTCGTTAATGGACAACAAATAATTAAAAAAACCCTCATTTATCAAAGAAGGACACGTGTAAGAGTATTTCCAGATGAACTCGTTACTGGAGATGTTCTTGAAGATACTCTTCGTGGCGAATTAATAAAACCTTTTGGATATGGGGCAAGCTTAAGCTTTGGAGATTTGATGAAATATGTCCGCCCACCAGAAAAATATAGATTTAAAATAGAGAGAGTGGCTGGCATAGAATAAAATGCCTCTCCTATTCTAAGAAACATTGTCCTCAGACGGCTCTTCTTCAGATTCTTCTCCTGCTTCATACTTTGCTTCAGTCGCTTCTGATTCCCGCCTTATGACCTTTACAGCGTCCATCTTCACAGTTATAGGGATCGGGACAGCTGCTTCAAGCAGTTCAACAACAACTTCTTCTTTTGTTTTGTCTATTCTTGAAACCTTTGCCTGCTCCCTTTTAAATGGGCCTGAAATAATCTCAACAATATCATTTTTCTGAATATTCATCTCCCGCTTTACCTGCTCAAGCATGTGCTCAATTTCCTCGTATTTCACTTCCTTAGGCAGAATGCCTCTTGCATAGGTGATGTTAAGTGCAGCCTGCTCAGCATCAAGCTTTGTTGCTGCTTCAAGGAATATATAGCTTCTTAGCCCATGCGGCTTTATTATTGAATAAACCTCGAGCTTTCTCTTTGCAGCATTGTTTACAACAAAATCCATAACCTGGTCTTCCCTGTTTGCAGTTGTCCTTAATACAAATATTTTTGTTTCTTCTTTTGATTCTTCCATTTAGCCACCTTTTATCATGATCAAATAAAACATCTGGATTATAAAGCCAATAATGCCGATCACCAGCATCCCTATTCCCGAAACCTTGACTATTGTCTTGAACTCGTCTTTTGTGGGCTTCTTTGTAATGAGCAAAACCCTTCTGCATTCCTCAATAAATGCCTTAAATCTTGAAGTCAAAGAAGCAAAGTCCATCTTAATTAACAAACTCTATGCCGAGTTCTTCCTCAATTTCTTTTTTCCTTCTTTCGCCCATCTTTCTTTCCGGGCCGAATATCTGCGGTGATTTGACGCCTGTAACAATAAGCATTGCCCGTATTGTCTTGTCCAGGTCATCTGCAATCTGGGCTCCCCATATGATCCTTGCATCAGGGTCAATTCTTTCGGATATTGTCTCCACAACAACGCGCGCTTCATTAAGCGTCATATCAGGGCCGCCGCAAACATTGATCAATGCGCCGCTTGCCCCTGAAATATCAGCATCAAGCAGAGGATTGTTGATTGCCTTTTCAACAGCTTCAACTGCCCTGTTTTCAGAGTCTGACTCGCCTACGCCAATCAAGGCAACTCCGCCGTTTGTCATGACAGTCCTTATGTCAGCAAAGTCCAGATTTACCAATCCTGCTTTTGTTATAAGCTCTGCAATTCCTTTTACAGCATTTGTCAGGATCTCATCTGCAACCTTAAATGCGGTGTGCAAAGGCAGATCCGGAGCCAATTCAAGCAATTTATCATTAGGAATGACAATTAACGTATCAACAAGCTGCTCAAGCTTTTCCAGACCGATGATTGCATTTTCATATCGTGTTTTGCCTTCCATTGAAAACGGCAGTGTAACAACCCCGACTGTCAATGCTCCCATTTTTTTAGCAACATCAGCAATTACCGGAGCAGATCCTGTTCCTGTTCCCCCGCCCAAGCCGCACGTTATGAACACCATGTCAGCTCCTGCCAGTGATTCTTTTATATCGTGCTCATTTTCCCTTGCAGCCTCTTCCCCGACTTTTGGAATCGAGCCTGCTCCCATGCCGTGAGTCAGATCTTTGCCAATAAGTATCTTCCTGTCAGCAGTTGTGAACAATAAGTCCTGGGCATCTGTGTTGACAGCAATAGTTTCTGCCCCAACAACTCCAATTTCAGTTATCCTGTTTATTGTGTTGTTCCCGCCGCCGCCTGTGCCTACGACCTTTATTGTAGCTTTTTGCTTGGAAAGCATTTCCTCAAGCTCAGCATCCATGACATTCGCCTTGTGCTGCAGCTTGGCGCCTGGCGCTTTTGCTTTCACATGCTCATCATATTGATCCTGTATAAAATCAGCCAATTTTCCACCTCATATTAACTCTCAAATGATACTATTTTATTACTTGTTTATTAACTTTTTCTTTTTGCAGTTTTACGAATTCTATCTCTTTTATTTCAACAGTTTCCTTTAATTTTTTAGCAAGCTCTTCTTTTGCCTCATTTGGCAGTTCCTGCTCAAGCTCTATTATTGCTTTGCCTTCATTTAACTCTATTTTCGGCTCTTTAATGCCCAGCATTTTCAATAATGAAGCGAGCTGCTCTTTCTTGTCTGTAACCAGCCTGTTTACCTTCACATTGTATGCCAAATCCCTTCCTGATAACGGATGATTGAAATCGACAATTACCCTGCCGCCGGTGATTGTCCTTATTGTCCCGATAACATTGTCAATATTCACCTGCAATCCCACAAACGGCTGCATTCCCTGCTTCCTGAACATGCTTAACGGCACAAGCTTCATGAGCTTTGCATTCTTCTCTCCGAATGCCTCATTTGGCGCCAGGTTAATCACATAATTCTTTTCTGTTTCCTTGCCTTCCAGGGCCTTATCCAGCCCGGCAACTATCTGGCTTTCGCCAACGCAGATTGTGACAGGGCCATAGCTTATTTTTTCGTCATAGATCTTGTTTTCTTCTGCAACCTTTTTGTCAGTTGTGTCAAAAACTATGTTGTCGTCTTTCAGCTTCCCTGTGTATTCAATTTCAATGAAGTCTTTTTTGCTTATTTTCATTTTGGTTTTATTTCTTTAGTTATTCCTACTTTTTTAGCAATCAGTAGAAATTATATCATGGAAAATAAGGAAGGTATTTATAAATGTGTTGGTTTTTTGGTTTTATTTTTGACAAAATCAAGTATTTTATCGGCAACCTGATCAATTGTCAGGCTTGTTGTATTGATTATTAGGTTATAGTATTTTTTATCTGTGAAATCCTTTATGCCATAATGTTTTTCATATCTTCTGGTTGTTTCTTCCAGCCTGTGCTTAATCATCTTAAAAACTTCATCAACTGTATTTTTATGCTCCTCGCTTGGCCTTTGGTCTTTGAATATTCTTCTCGCTGCCTCGTGAAGGTCAACATCCAGAAAGATCTTGATGGAATTAGGTATAAAATAAAATGAAACCCAGCCATCTATGATGAAGTTGTCTTCTGCCAGGCCAAGTTCCTTTTGGTAATCATCAGCTTCTTTGTCTGTCCATTCCTCATTTTCACCGACCTTATTCAGCTCATCTATAGTTAAGCCGTGTTTTTTGGCTATTTCTCTTCTGAGATCCCCGACAGAATAATGTTTTAACTTTAATTTCTTTGCAATCAGCTTCCCAGCAGTGCTTTTCCCGGATCCGGGCTTGCCTGAGATTGTGATGATCATTGAGAAATTAATAAAGAGGTTGTATTTATACTTTTTCAATAACATTAATTCAAAAAAAGATCAATTGTTTTCCTATAAGCATCAACGCCCTTAGCTGCATTATTTTTAGTTGCCTGCCTGATGTCCAGGCCGCAAATATCAAGCGCTATAACATCGTTATTTTGCTTCACAACAGACATCACAGCTAAAACTTCTCCTAGTGTCGGGCCTTCATAGAAATCATACATGCCGTATGTCTCTTCTTCTATATTTCTTTCATTCCTTTTGAATTCTTCAGAGCAGAAACCGCAGCCTTTTAACACATCTAGATCTAAAGAGGCATGTAATATCTCTCCTTTTATTTCGTTTAAATAGCCCAATTTTTGTTCAAAGCGAACCTTCCCTGCTTCAGCCTGTTCCCTTGCAAATACAGATAACTCCCCGTAATACCTGTCTTTATAACCCGACATATAGAGGTTTTTTAATTTCTTGATGGACTCTACTGAATAACGCACATGAGAGGCTGAGTCTATAACTTCTTTTCTTTTTATATCGTGATGCGCATCAATAACTATTTTAGAAAACTCACATTTGATAGCTTTGGAGACCTTGTGGCTCATTTGATGCTCATAACCATCGCCGCAAACCAGAATTATCCTCTGATTCTTGATAAGAGCCGGGTTAAATAATTTTATTGGAAATCCCAATAGTTTTGCGATTTCTTTTGACTCCTCTGTTCCACTTACATAAACTCCGCAGCCCCTATGCATATCTTTTGTTTCTTCTAAGCCATATTTAAATCTTTCCATCTTCATTATTTTTAAGTGATAAAATAGTTCACGAAGAGAACTCCAGAATATTAAAATGCAATAAACTGATTTTCAGTAAGCTCGACAACCCTTCTGAAATCTTCAAAGTTCACTATCCTTTGCTGGTCTTCTTTTTTACGCCAAGAGCATACCTCATAAAGACAGGGGCCTGGCATCGGTTTTTTAGTGTAATCTGTGTCTGGAGGAACCCATCTGATAATCTCTGAGCGCTTATGCGCGTCATCGTAATCTTTTTTATAACGATCTAGATGCTCTTTTTGGCTTTCATGCGCTTCTTTTTGCTTTCCCTTCCTGGAGAGCTCCTCTTCTGTCAGTTCTATTCTTCCATCAGCCATGCCTATATTTTTGTCATCAGGATAATCGTTGTATTTTTTTGGGCATAATTCTCCAATAATTACTCTAAACCGAAATTCAGTTATTCTTCCTTCACGGATATGCTCGCTTATGACGAGCGCATCTTCTATAGAAAGGTTGTCAGCGCCAGCAAGATAGATTTGAGGGTACTCATAGATTGCGCACTTTCCTGCCAGATGGTTTTTTTTAACAGATGCTGCTGCAAGATAGTGGACAAGATCATGGATAAAATGGCCTCCGCTGAAATCAGGAACCAGCAGACGATCGTATGCTTCCAATCCTTGGCTTATACTTGCTGCTGCTTCCTCAATCAGGCCCAATAGCCCCTCATTATCGCCTTTAAGAACAGCGTCATAAATCTTTTTTTCCTCCAACATGCTGTTTAATGGTTTCTCGTAGCCTATCATTGAAAGGCTTTTTTCAAGCTCTTTGATCCTTATATCTCCGGAAACCTTTTGGTTGCCGTCTGTTAAACAGGCAAAATCAATATTTGAGCCTGTGCTGATTAGCCTTTGCAGTAATCCTGAGATCAGTATTTCATCATCCGGATGGGCAGTCAATATCCTATACGCATGTTCTGATTTGATAAATTTGCCTGACATTTTCATGATGGAATTTTATGCCAGCATTTAAAACTTTCTGCAAACTGCCTGAAAGGAAACTTAATAGCAAACTATTTAAAATTACAAATATTCCTTTTTCTTTATGAAGCAGTCCTTATTGGAAAAAATAAGCATCTATCTTCTTAAAGCAGGCTATACGCTGAAATCCCTGACCAGAACCTGCTTTGACATTGTGGCAAGGAAGGAAAGCCAGATCTTATTGATAAAAGTTCTTGAAGACGCGAATTCAATTTCAGGGGAATACGCAAGGGAAATGCAGAGGATAAGCAGCTATATCGGGGGAAGCCCGGCTGTAATAGCGGAGAAAGCAGCTGTTAAATTAGAGGACAATGTTGTTTATTCAAGATTTGGGATCCATACGCTTAATTACAACACCTTCTGCAGCTGCATCGGCAACAGGATGCCATTCATTATGCGCGACAGGGCGGGATTGAAGGCAAAAATAGCTCCCGATATTCTGAAAGAAAAGATAGAGGAAAAAGGATTTTCACTGTCTGCTCTGGCAAAAAAGCTCGGAGTCAGCAGAAAGATGATACAGAGATATGAGGAAGGAAAGGCAGATATTACAATAAACAAAGCGCGCCGCATGTATGATGCTCTTGGCCCGAGCGTCTTTGAAAAAATAAACATTTTTTCTGTTGCAGATATTTCTCAGGCAGCAGAGGGAAAAACAGATGTAACAAAAAAATACAGCGATCTTGGCTTCGAGGCAGCTGAAACAAAGAAAGCCCCCTTCGATGTCATAGCAAAAAAAGAGAAGGAGATCATCCTTACTGAAATCGGGGATAAAACAAGCCCCCAGTTAAAGCCGCTGTCAAAGCTGATAGATGCTGATAAGCTTGTTATTTTCAAAAGCAAAAAGCCAAAGGAAAAAGACATTCCTGCATTGACAAAAAAGGAATTCATGGAATTTGAGAAGGCTAAGGAATTGGTTAAGTTTCTGAAGGAATTTGAATAAAAGTTTCTAATTATACTTTAGAAACAACAAGCATCACAGTGTAATCTGAAAGCTCTATTTTTTGAGCAACCTTCTGGCTAGGATTGACTTCTAGTAATTTGATCGAATACCCGTCAAAAGCCTTAACTGCCAGTTCTTCATGGGCTGCCCTGCTAGTTAAGCTGAAATTGCCCAGATTTTGATCGTTCTTCAAAATATTAACTATAATCGTTGCCTGACCTTCCCAAGCACAAGCAACATAATTGTCAGAAGGACACCTTGAATCCTCAGTTACATCTAAAAATTTTATTTCAATAATGTCATTAGTTTTATTGGATGTTATAAAAGCAGTTTCGTTGATTTTAAGCTCAAACTTATAATCTAGAGTTGTATTAACAAACACTTCTTCTTGAGCTGGTTTTTGTTCAGGCGTTATAGCGCAGCCGCTGATTATGATTATTCCCATTAGTGCGATAATTACAAAAATAAAGTAAATTTGCTTCATAACATTATGTAAGCGGGCTTATTTAAATACCTGTCGATGACTTTCAATTCATTTGAAGCAATAACTTATTTCTTTATCAAAGAAACATACTCCAGTCTTTCTATATCAGACCCATATATTGCGTTGGTCTGGGGATCTCTAAAGCCCTTTGCTTTAACCTGATCGCCTTTCTTGAGTTTTTCATATAAATCATAAATAATTGCAATATCGTGCTTGTACTTGCCATCTCCAAAGCCCAAAGACAGGCTATATGCTAAGAAATCTACCGGCGTATCTGATGAATCAATTCTCAACTCCAAATTCCTTCCTTTAAGCTCGCTTGAAACTACCTTTCCCTCAATTGTCACGGGATTCTTCAGTATTTTGCCATTGCGCATTTCTTTGGCTACAATACTGCATATAGCTAAAACAACTGCGCCGGTAAGGATCAGATAAGATATGCCTGCTCCAAAAACTCTTCCAAAATTTCTTTTCATATTATGGTGAAATGCGCATTGATTTATAAATCTTTAACATGATTCATGGTAAGGCTTTTAAATCAAAAGATATTTTACTCATAAAAATGTCGGAATTTTCCATCCAGTCTTTGACTGGTGGCGGAAAGCCAACCTTTTATATGTGGAAAATTCTGAGCATGCTCAAAAACCATTATATGCATAGGATGGCTAATAATGGCTTACAGTCCATCATGCCACCCATCTATAATGGATGGTTTTTGACAGGTTCTTTAGGTTGATTTCAGAGGTTTAAGGATGATAGCTGAGAAAGAAACATTGAATGGAAAATTAGTTGTAAATATTGGCAGTTATAATATTCCTTTAAAAAAAGGAACTTTATTTTACCCTTGCCACCCACCAGATAAGGATGAAGTGATTTCTTATTTTGAAAGGAATATATTGCCCATTTTAGAAGATTTCCACAGGAATGAATTTATAAAAAAAGAAAGAATCAGGGATTATATTGAAAGGTTTGCCAATATGCCGCTATCTGTTAAGATCACCAGAAGGGTTAGCAACTCATATCATGATCTTTCATATTTTTTAAATGAATTTAAACAAGCAGCGCCTGCAGTCCTGAAAGAAAAACTTGTCATTCTTGAAAATAATTTTAAAGTGTTAGGTATAAGAAAGACCGTGACTGTAACAGATTTCATATCATACACTAGGGACATATGGGAGAGAGTCAAATAATGGTGAATGCCGCAGCAAATGGCGCAAATATTTATCTGGGCATGTTGTAAATATCGGCGATTATGATCTTTGCATACAAAAAGACTCAAACCTTTCTTTTAGTTCTTGCAATGCTTTGTAACTGGCCCGTATTCTTTGTTGTGTTTCTTCTTCTGCTCCATATTTATAGAAATCACGTGGAGTGACCCTTTGATTGATTTCATCTAATACATATAAAACCCTTCCTTCAAAAGTTTTTGATCCTAGTATATTGTACATTATTGTCGGATAAAGAAGCTCA